>WFXT01000093.1 GCA_015490475.1 Bacteroidota bacterium | reverse complement strand
TTGAAAAATCTTGCCGTTTGCCAAGCAGAGAATAAGAGAACTTTATTACGCCTTCCTTTTCTGCCATATTATGCTAAACTGTTTTAATGCCTTTCTCTACCAGTGTGTGAAGTTGTTCGGCAGTCAACACTCCTTTATCAGTAATATACCCTGTGATAAATTTTGCTGGTGTTACGTCAAAAGCGGGGTTGTAAGCATGGCTATTGAAAGGTGCCACCCGGACCCTGTTTATATCATCATTTATCCATCCTTCAGTGTATAATACTTCGTCTTCGCTGCGTACTTCAATCGGAATTTGGCTTCCTATATCCAGAGAAGGATCAAAGGTTGACGATGGAAGTGCTACATAAAAAGGAATTCCATATTCGTGGGCTACAACAGCTTTCATAAGGGTTCCTATCTTGTTTGCGGTGTCTCCATTTCTAACCACTCTGTCGGCACCTACAAGCACAATGTCCACTTTTCCTTCTTGGATAATTAACCCCGACGCATTATCTGCAATTACTGTATGGGGTACTCCCTCTTCACCCAGTTCCCATGCCGTTATCCTGCTTCCTTGATTGCGGGGTCTGGTTTCGCTAACCCACACGTGCACTGGAATGCCCTTTCTATGTGCCATGTATATAGGTGCCGTGATAGTGCCATAATCAATGGTGGCAATCCATCCTGCATTACAGTGCGTTAGAATATTAACGGGCTTACCTGTCCTTGCGTAAATTTCTTCAATTAAGGGCAATCCTGCTTCGCCAATTCTTTTGCACATTTTGACGTCCTCATCTGCCAATTGGTTTGCCATTGCCAGTGCTGTCGCTCGCATATCTTCTATGGAACGCAAATTCTTGATGACATTCCAGACTTTATTCACTGCCCACGACAGATTGACCGCTGTTGGTCTGGCATTCTCTAATTCATTTTTCGCTTTTTCAAGAAATGGAAGAGGATTCTCAGATGGGGCTTCCAGTGTAGCAAGATAGAGTCCATAGGCACCACTAACGCCAATAAGCGGAGCCCCACGAACATGCATCTCTTTAATAGCAATAACCGCATCTTTATAAGAAGTCCATGTTTCTATGGTGATTTGAAAAGGAATTTTGCGCTGGTCAAAAGTCTGGATTTGTCTTGGGTCATTTGGATTGACCCATATAGACCTGTAATGTTTGCCTTGAATTTTCATAATTGCAAAGTTACATAAAATGCTGTAATGAGTTCAATAAAACAATGTGATAGTAATGTGCTTTTAATCCGATTATTAAGATGTTGATGATGGGATCTGTGCCACACCAGTTATTCTGGGATTTGATAGTTATAGGAACAGAGTGCCCGGGGCGGGAGTCGAACCCGCACGCCCGTAAGGGCACTGGCACCTGAAGCCAGCGCGTCTGCCAATTCCGCCACCCGGGCGTCCCAATCAGCCCGGCACGCAGTGGGCGCTCCAGGATTCGAACCTGGGACCTCTGCCTTGTAAGGGCAGCGCTCTAAACCTACTGAGCTAAGCGCCCATACTCACTCAACAGTGGGCACTGCAGGATTCGAACCTGCGACCTCTGCCCTGTGAAGGCAGCGCTCTAAACCAGCTGAGCTAAGTGCCCACTCTCACCCTATTAAACAAACACAATAGAGAAATCGGTTCCGAAAAGGAACTTATTTCGTTAGATTATAACTAAGATTCACAATTAACGTTCTGCCTGGTTCATATATGGGCATGCCGGCACTGAAAGGATTTCTCAAATAAGAAAGATGCGTATAGTACAATTGGTTCGTTATATTTCTCATTTCTATTCCTGCAATCCATTTTCCCTTTTCAAATTGGAGTCCTGCGTCAATCCTGTACCACTCGGGGGTTGTCCATTCACCAAGACTTGCGTCCACCCTTTCTTGTGCTGAGTTATATACAGTTCTTAAATAAGCACGAATTCCCTTCCATTTGGGAGAATTTGCTTGAAAGAATACTCTCAAGGGGGCTATTTCGGCAAGGGGACTCCAATCCTTCGTTTTAAATCCAATGGTATAGCGGGAACTAAGTTCAAAATATTCCTTATATCTCAGTGTGGCATAGGCTCCTGATACCATAGCATCAATGTTTGTGTAAGTCATAACTTTCATTGTGCTATTTCTGATTTCCCTTTGCAAATAGACATAATCCTTAATATAGTGGGTATATAGTCCCACTGAAAATGAAACAGGGTTGATGGGCTTTGATCGGTATGCTAATCGCACAGTCGCTCGTTTGGGAGACTTAAGGTAGGGATTTCCAAACCATGAGGGTTTTCCTCCCATTCTTTTAAGAGTAATATAAAGATATTCATCTGTAACTGCATCCTGTCCTATTGAGGAAGCCACAGAGAATCCCTTGTGAGAGTATTGCATAGTGGCATTAAAAGGAATAAATACTCGTTGGGCAGAAGGCTCTTCGTCTCCTCGTTTAAGTAAAGAAAGTCTCTTCTGGTCTCCCATAATAACAGAAGATATGCCACCTCGCATCTTCAGGATTAAAGACCTTGAGAATTTCTTTTCATAACTCAGTTGAGCAGAGATTGTGTGTAATGAAGGAA
>WFXT01000092.1 GCA_015490475.1 Bacteroidota bacterium | reverse complement strand
GTATTCACAGTCTTGGTAAGTGGCTTAAACGCCAACTCAACCAGCTTTTGTTGTGTTTCAACATGCTTTTTAAAGAACCCTGTTGCTGGTGATGCCGAAGATTCTCGTGCCACCAATTTTAACTTGCTCTTTACCACATCTGGAACTTCTTCGTGTACTTTCATATACCACCATGCTCCCATGTTGGCAGGTTCTTCCTGAACCCATACTAATTCATTGGGAGAATATTTATCTATAATTTGCAAAACTTCCTGATCAGGGAAAGGATACAACTGTTCAATTCTCACTATTGCTACATCATTGATTTTGTTCTTCTCTGCATAATCAAGAAGTTCATAGAATATTTTACCTTGACACATAATGATTCTCTGGGCAGAAGCCATGTTACGGGGGTCGTCAAGCACTGGTTTAAAATGTCCTGAAACCACCTCATCAAGGCTTGATATAACACGCGGATGCCTTAATAGGCTCTTGGGCGTAAAGAGAATAAGGGGTTTTCTGAAAGGAGCTTTTAATTGCCTTCGTAAGATATGGAACAGATTTGCAGGAGTTGTAACATTGGCGATAAACATATTCAAATCGGCAGCCAACTGCAAGAATCTTTCTATTCTGGCACTGGAATGTTCTGGTCCTTGCCCCTCATATCCATGCGGTAAATAAAGAGTTACACCACTCTTTTGAAACCACTTATCTTCTCCACTGGAGATATATTGGTCTATGACAATTTGAGCACCGTTGGCGAAGTCCCCGAATTGAGCCTCCCAGATGGCAAGAACTTCTGGGCTATGAAGAGAAAACCCATAAGAAAAAGCCAATACTCCATATTCAGAAAGGGGAGAATTATAGACCTTGAACCATCCTTTACCAGGGATATTTTCAAGCCTGTTGTATTCCTCTTCGGTCTCTGCATCATATATAATAGCGTGCCTATGAGCGAAAGTACCCCGTTTAGAATCCTGACCATCCAGTCGCACATAAAATCCTTCATATGCTAAGGAAGCGTATGCAAGCAGTTCGGCACCCGCCCAATCAAGAATTTCTTCTTCCAGCCATTTTTTACGTTGCTGTTCAAAGAGTCGCTTGATTTTAGGAAGGGGTTTAAACCCTTCTGGAATTTGAAGCATTAGTTCCAGCAACTGGCGAGCAGTCTGTTTATCAAAGGTCGTATCATATGTTTTTAGCATTTCTTCTCTGGAAGGTGTAATAACCTTTTTCCAGCCATTTTCTTCGGTATGTGGTTTATATGGCAATGGTTTTTCCTTGACCTGCTTAAAGATCGTTTGAAGTTCTTCCCAGTATTTCTTTTTCCATTCTTCGGCGAGGGAGCGTTCCAGTGCCCCCTGTTGTTCCAATTGTTTCAAGTATATCTCCCTTGGTGTTGGATGCTTGCTAATAATGGCATACAGCTTGGGTTGTGTGAAGCGGGGGTCATCACCCTCGTTATGTCCATGTTTGCGATAACCGACCATATCAATAAAAACATCCCTGTGGAAACGCTGTCTGAACTCAACAGCCAGCAAGACAGCGAAAGCAATAGCTTCAGCATCATCCCCGTTGACGTGGAACGCCGGAGCCCCAATAATAGACGAAAGGCTCGTTGAATATGGGGAGGAGCGTCCTTCATCAAAATCAGTAGTAAAGCCAATTTGATTGTTTATTACAAAGTGTAATGTTCCGCCAATTTGATATCCTGGCAACCGAGCCATCTGAACAATTTCATACACAACTCCTTGACCTGCTATTGCCGCATCACCATGAACCATTATTGGTAGTATGTTGCTCCAGTTGTGATTGTATGTTATTTGTCCTCTTGCGCGTGTGAAGCCCTGCACAACACCGTCAACGGACTCAAGATGTGATGGATTGGGCATCAACTTAACATATATTTCCCTACCATCAAAGGACCTTTTGGCTGAATAACCACGGTGATATTTAACATCTCCATCTCCCATAGGCAATTCGGGGGGGACATCTTCAAATTCCGAGAAGATTTCCTCATAGGTCTTCTTCAAAATATTGGCAAGAACGTTTATGCGTCCCCTATGTGCCATTCCTATTACTGCTTCTTTAATGCCCTTTTCAGCGCCAAACTTCAAAATCAGTTCTAAGGCAGGGATAAAGTTATCAGCCCCTTCAATGGAAAATCTCTTCTGACCTATATACTTGGTGTTCAAGAACTGCTCAAACACTTCCGCATGAGTTAATTTCTCAATAATCAGCCTTTTGAGTTCAATCGGCGGATTCCATTTTAGCCAATACTTCTCAATCTTCTCAATGAGCCAATTCCTAATTTCAGGTTCGTGTATATAAGCAAATTCAAATCCTATATGTCCACAATAGATTTTTCTTAACTGTTCATATATGTTTTTGAGAGTAGGCTTTTCTAAGCCAAGCAGTTTGCCTACAAAGAAAGTCTTGTTCAGGTCTTTGTCAGTGAAACCAAAATCTTTCCAGTGTAATCTGGCACCTCTGTCCTTACGAGGTCTCAATGGATTGGTGTCAGCAATAAGATGCCCCCACCACCTGTAGGCTTCAATAAGTTGAAATGCTCGTATCTCATCTTGTAGGGAAGATTCATCCAATTGAACTTCTACACTTTCGGGTCTCTCAAGTGAAAGAGCCAGGTCAAAACCCTGAAAGAACACTTCCCATTCAGGGTCTATCTCACCATTGCTTCCTTCCTTCCACTTCTTGTAGAGGTCTTCAATAAATGCTGGGTCTGCATGCAAGTAAAACGGGTCCTTCATCCCTGTCCCTGTTATTTTCCTATTAATTGATTATCAAAAATAAACAACATAAATGAACGAAATATTGTTTTCAATCTTGCTAAACAAGGCTATATCTTCTTTTGATCATAATGGGACAAACAAAGGAGGTCCAGGACGCAAGTAAATTTTCTTCTTCTTAGCAGGATAATCAAGAACTACTATTCCCAGTCTGAACATATCTATCCAGAAAGTTGTTCTGTCGTGTTCAAAAAGCCAGCGCCATACGTCAAGCATTTCCGAAGACCAATAAATATCATGAAGAACAATAACAGATCGTTTTGGAAGATTATTCATTAACCACTGTATGGTTTTTTCCATGCTGTGTCTATTATGCCCCCCGTCAACAAAAGCAAGACAATTGTTTTCTAAATCTGGTTTGGAGCCATCTGGGGGAAATTGCTGTGTAGAAAAAGCCACTTTCTTTCGCACAATGTCATATGGAAAGATAGTCCAGAAAATACTTCTGGCAATTTGTGATCGTTCTGACTCCTTTTCAAAAGTTAACAGGCGGGCATGTGGGACCGCGTGATGTAGCACAACAGTGCTGAAACCGTACCCAGTGCCAACTTCAAGAATATTAGCAGGATTAATAAAACGGCTTATACCTATCAAGAGTTTAGCATCAAAGGGATGAATGCTGCTTTTGAGTGCTTCGGACCGCACCCCTTCAGGAACAAGGCTTTTCCATCTCTCAAACAACCAGTTGCTTTCAAAAAAAGGCTGATGAAAAGTGTTTACACACAAGTCATACAGGAAAGATGAATGAACAGAATAACAAGTCTTACTCTTAACAAGCCATTTAATGAATTGTTGCGCTCGCCATAGCCAGACTCTGGACATTGAAGGAGATTAAGGATTTCTGAAATACGGCTTAACGACTCTTACCAATCGTGCCGCCGGATATGATGAGAAGATGCCCAAAGCAAGCACAAATAAAGATATAATCAGATAGTCCTCAATTTTAATGGCAACAGGATAATTCTCAATTATGAATGTAGCACCCTGAATTTTTATTAAGCCATATTCTTGCTGAAGCCATGTAACTACCAATGACAGAAGTATGCCAACGGCAAGAGAAGCTACAGTCATTAGCAAACCATACAAGAAGAAAGCCATTTCAATTGTCTTGTAAGGAGCCCCAAGTGCCAGCATAATACGAATATCTGGACGTTTGTAAATAACCAGCATAATCAGGGCACTTATTTTAGTGAATCCTGCGAGAAGAACAACGAACGCAAGCATAGCAAACACACTCCACTTTTCGGCTTTTAAAATTCTATATAGTGTAGGATTTAATTCCCATAATGTTTTCACTTCACAATCGGTGCAAATTTGTTTTATATGTTCAGCAACTTCTTCCCGAAAATCGTCTTCTGTATCAACAAAAAAAGAGGTCACTTTGCCCCGCTGTGCCGTCTTACGTTGCCAAAATTCCAAAGGAACAATGACATATTTCTGGTCTATTTCCTGCTGTATGGCAAAACTACCTGTGGGCTTAAGCTTAACAGTTCTAAAAAGTGCGTTAGGAGACGTAAACATGCTTATTGAAACCTGCTTTCGTAAAATATGGGCTTGCAACAAACTAAGAGGAGCTTCGGGATTGAGGTCAAGCAGGTAGCTAACACCATAGCCGAGCAAGGCAACAGGTCCCCGAAACGGCGAAGGTATTGTGCCCATTACAATAAAAGAATCCAATTTGGAAGATTTCAAAAACTGAGAATCAACTGCAAGGATATAAGCAACAAGCCTTTTATCTGAATGTGTCAACAGGGCTTGTTCCTCTATCGCTGGAATTACAGAAATAACCCCGGGCAAATTTTTTACCGTATCTATCCATTCTTCATTCTGTTTAAAATATTCCCCCTCTGCTGGGGTTACAATGACGTCTGGATAAAAACTGCTATATAAACCCCGGATTAATACTTCAAATCCATTGAAAACATTCATTATCAGAAATATGGCAGTAATACCAATAGTAAGAGCAATAAAACTGAGAATACTCATCCCATGGATTGCTCTGGGATGTCGTTTAGTGAACAAATACCGCTTTGCCAAAAGAAAAGTCAGTCTCACTGCAGCCTACTGATTTGATTGACGGCGTTTCCTGTCTTGCTCTAATAGTTCCTCTATGCGAAGATAACGTTGTGCCCCTTCATCCAGTTTAAACCTGACCTCAGGCATCCTTCTCATGTGATGCCTTAACTTTTGTGATAACAAGTGCCGCCAATACTTTGCTGTTTTGTTAAATTCATCAATAACTTTTTGCGGATTATCAGCATTACTAACAGCAAGGAAAATAGTTACCAATGTCTTCTTCTCATTCAAGCGAGCTTCTGTTACTGTTACTACAAGGTCTGGATGCAGGGACTTGCCTCGTTCCTCCTCCACTATTTCAGCAAAAAACTCCTGAATCAATTTATTAAGTCTTTCATGTCGTAAGGAATACATTGCACATGTTTTGTTAACTATAAACTTACACAAAACAACGGATTGTGACATTACCTATAATTAGGTAATTGTCAACGAAGTTTGTGCGTTTGTGAAAATTTATTAATTTTACACTCAGGATACAATGCAAGATCACAAAATTTTTGCTATGAATAAATGGAAATATGTGGGGATACTTCTTGCCTTTTTAGTGGTGCAGGGTGTGCAGGCGCAGCCAGACGCTCGCAGATACAAAAAGCCCATTTTCAATCAGATTGATACTTTCTTCAATGTTCAATATGGTACTGCACCAAAGTGGTATTTCCCCTATCCTGACCAGGACCTTCTTATGGACATATTCATGCCATCATCTGCTGTGGATACTCATAAGAGGCGACCCCTTATAATTTTTGCCCATTCTGGTGGTTTCCTAACAGGAAGCAAGGATGTTGATGAAATGTATGCCCTATGCGACTCTTTTGCTCGCATGGGTTTCGTCACCGCAACTATTGAATACCGAATGGGATATAATCCTCTGGATGCATGTTCTGCCGAGCGGGCAGTATATAGGGCGGTTCAAGATGCCAAAGCAGCAGTTAGATTTTTCAAATTTTTTGCTTCCACTTACGGAATTGACACTAACAAAATATTCTTTGGAGGGACATCCGCAGGAGGGTATATGGCACTCCATGCTGCCTATGTGGATAAGGAAAGTGAACGGCCTGCCTGTTCATACGCACAACTGCTTGCTCCCGACCTTGGCTGCCTAGACTGCGAAGGTAATAATTATCCCAATTCATCAAGAATTTTTGCGGCATTGGACTATTGGGGCGGACTTGGTGATACGCTATTCATGGAAACCGCTTCAGACCCACCAGTTTTAATGATGCACAGTCCCTATGATGACGTGGTTCCATTCATGTATGACTATCCCTTTGGCTTGCCTACTTTACCCAAATCTTTCGGTGCTTATTACATAGCACAACGTGCTCGCAACTTAGGTATCCATCATCAATTAGTTGTCTCCTTCCGGCAATTACATATGTTAGATGGTTCTGACAATGGAACATGGGACTCTGATTCACCAAATAATTTCTGGTCAGACACCATGATTCCTTTCACTACCGCCTTTATATACGAACTCATTAAGCCAAAGACAATTAAAGTGGCTCCCATAGATACTGTTTTCTTGTGTGAAGACGAGTTTACAGTAACATTTGAAGTTCAAGGAGGTCCCCTTTCTCAATTCTGGTGGCTTTATGACACATCTAAAGTCACAGTAATTATGGACAACCACGGACCACAATTGGTTCTAAATATTGACTCTCCTGGACTTCATGAAATAGCAGTAGTTGAATTTAATGAATTGCTTTGTGCTGGCGACACCATCAGATTTTATGTTAAGAAATACACCAATCCTGTTATATCTGGACTTTCTGTTAACGACACTACTGTATTCTGCGGAGCTCCGGCTTCTCTGACCATAGAGGCATATGGTGATAGCACATGGCTCTACAGCTGGAATTGGAATCAAACTCATGCCGCAATGTCCCAATTCAATAATCATGAAGCCTCTTTTATTTTCCTTGACACAGGAATTTCTGAAATTTCTGTGTTTGCCTACGATACCGTAAAGCGATGCTACAGCGACACCCAACGCACAACAGTAGTAGTAGCACCAATACCAGAACCTGTGCCAGTTGAAGAATCAGTATTATTGTGCGGTGAAGAGCAACAATATACATTAGAGGTGTCCATTGACCAAGGTTCTTCAGTAGAATGGATCCCTGCCTTTAATGTGGGGGCATACCCGGATACGCCAGTTATTGGTGGCTCAACATTAAATGTGATAATGGACTCATTTGGAACATTTACTTATGGAGCGGTGGAAATCTCTGAATGGGGATGTGTTAGCGATACTGTATATATGTCAATCATGCGTCCTGAAAGGATAGTTATAAGAGCAGTTGCCACCGTAATGGGCAATGCCGTTACATTAATGGCTGTTGGCGACAATTATGATTCCATTGTCTGGGAAATGGATAATGGTATGATGGTTATAAACAGTGATTCCGTTACCATCTGGCTTCCCGATACACTTGAACACATCGTAACATTACATGCATTTAATGATGAGGGTTGTTACACTTATGACATGATAATAGTAAAGGCAGATTACATCTTAGGTGTTGAAAATCCTGAAAATGTTGGCATGTTGTCATTCGGAGATGGATATGTTAAGATATGGCTCTCTGGATCCGGCAAACTGGATAGAATAGAAGTTATTGATATGACTGGCAAGACGATAGACGTCAGAGAAGGAGTTTGGGAACCTGTGGTGCTGGACACCAGAGGATGGAGCAAGGGTGTGTATCTTATCAATGTATTTGATGAACAGGGTAATAGGTATAGCAGAAGGTTTATAAAGTGACTTTCGTGATTTGGCTTTAAAGTACTTTGTGCTTAATTTTGTTTCCAAATACAATTTTCTAAACAAAATCGGTTATAACGATGAAAGGGGGGATAAATTTTTCAAAAGTAGCATTGTTATTGGGGCTGTCAATATCATTCTCTGGCGCCCAAAATGTAGGAGTTGGGACAACAAATCCGGACCCATCTGCTGCTTTGGACATTGTTTCAACAGACAAAGGTGTTTTATTGCCACGGATAGGGTTAACTTCCGCCTCAAGCCCTAATCCCATTTCTGGAACACCTGCTATTTCATTGCTTATCTTCAATGACGGTAGTGGTGGCATAACGCCACAGGGATTCTACTGGTGGAACGGTTCCCGATGGAAACTATTATTAGATAGTGTTGCCACTCAGGGAGTAATTACAGGGGACGGCTCTGTGAACAATCCGATCAGATTAATAAATGGTAATGCCACAGGGCAAGTGATCAAGTGGGATGGCAGTGCATGGGTTCTGGATAAAGACAGTGTAGGCGACAATTGGGGTAGTCAGGTAGCCGTTTCCCAAAGTCCCATAGTAGGCGATGGGACTACCAGTAGTCCCATAAAGTTGCAAAGTGGCACTAATGTTGGCGACATTCTGCTGTGGAACGGCATACAATGGGTTATCGTGCCCGCTCCTTATGACTCTGTGTGCTCCAGTGCCCTGACCAACAATGTTTTGAAATGGACGGGTTCTGAACTTTGTAACTCTTTAATATATGACGATGGGGTTAGGGTCGGTATCGGAACATCAACCCCACAAACCAGACTACATGTTTTTGATACAACCACTAACACTACATCCCTTGCCATATCTGGAAAAGACAGAGTATGGATAATCCTACATCAAACAAGCACTAATGCAGGCTATGCTATGGGAATAGAAGTTCAAGGCACAGATACTCTGTTTAAAATAAACTATGACCGTCCTGCAGGAGTGGCATATCAAAACATAATGACGGCAAACAATCAGGGCTTTGTGGGTTTCAGGGTTCTTAATCCCCAGTCGCCTTTGCATGTTACTAATGTCGGAGGGTGGAATGGGGAGTTCTTCCGTGCCGACAATCCTGCTATAAACAAATCTTTTGTTATGTATTTCAACGATACCATAGGAAATATAGGAAATCCAGACGGCGTAGTGTATTTTGAAATTGTCGGTAATGAAACATACATGACAGGAGGACACTTAATAAGCGATGCCGATGGTTCCAGGTTACTTGGCAATAGTATTCACAGATGGCAAGAGGTGTGGGCTGTCAATGGTGTCATTCAAACTTCAACGAAGGAAGAAAAGAAAGATGTTAAGCCTCTGGCATATGGGTTAAAAGAAGTGATGTTGCTCAAACCAATAATATATAAGTGGCAAAAGTTCCCCGACACACTTGTGCACATTGGATTTGTCGCAGAAGATGTTTACAGGGTAATTCCAGAAGTTGTCAGATTCGGAGGAACAGACAACACAATAAAAGGAATGAGTTATGCTGAGTTAATTCCGGTGCTTACAAAAGCCATACAGGAACTATACATAGAAGTTCAACAATTGAGGCGAGAGGTAGAGGAACTCAAAAAGCAATAGCCAAAGACAACGCTTAATATTAACTGTGTTTTCGCCAGTTATAAGTATCCCTTCAAGAAACATATAGGTATAAAAGAAAAGTTAAGTATGTCGTTTATCTTACTGGTCAGTGGCTAAATAGTTCATATTATGAAGGATTTGTGTGTTGCACTAACCGGTTTAGTTTTGGTGACTAACAACATCATCGCCAGAGATATTAACACTCAATTGCGTGACTGGAACCTTGATTCGGTCATATTAACAGGAAACTCCATTGCCACTATGTACTTTAGTAAAGAAATACGAATTACTAATCCAAATGTGAAAATTAAAGTTGTTCTTCCTTCAAATGCATTTTTTCAACCAGAAGCGTGGGCTATCCCAACACTGCCTGCCCTAACCGTTGAAACCCTTAACGAACCTATTTCTCCCGGCAAGGTTCAGGGCTCAAGCAGGTATGAAAAATGGCAAGACTCTCTTGAAACCTTGAAAGACACCCTCAGAAGACTCAAAATAAAACTTAAAACAGTTGAAAGGGGACTTGACCTTCTGGAGGAAAACTGGGAGTTGCCAGAGAATGCTGATGCCCTTGATGAAACATTGGACATGTGGCTGGCTTACCACCTTGTGGCAAGCGAATCACTACTGGTCAGGAAAACATATCTTGAAACAGCCATACAAAAACTTGAAGAACAGGTCAAATCAATTGAATCATTCCTTAAAAGACGACAACCAGCCCTAAAAACAAGAAAAGTTCTTGTCATAAAACCATATAGCAATAAGGCTGGGACATACAAGATTATAATAAGAGTTTATACACGAGCATTTTCGTTAACGCCACTTATGAATATATATGTCAAGACAAAAGCAGGTATTGACACCCCAGAGGTTAAAGTGGATTGGATTATTAAAGTTTCGCAAAACACAGGCATAGACTGGAAAAACACAACGATAGTATATTATCCTGAGGCAGTGGAGCCGTCCCAGTCAAAAGCCAAAAAATCACCTTACAAATACATCGTTATATCTGCAGAGGCATACCGTGTTTATAGACCTCTATTTAGAAGACGGAGAGGCAAATTGTATGCCCCCAGATTTGGAAGGGAAGTTCAAACTCCAGCAGAGGAAACAACTTCTAAATTTACACTGGCAAAAGAGTCAATAGGTGCTCCAGAAATTTCCATAGAAGAATCCAAACTTTTGCCGGCCATACTTCGGATTCGCAATGCCACCATTC
>WFXT01000091.1 GCA_015490475.1 Bacteroidota bacterium | reverse complement strand
CTATATATGACAATAGTCCTACTAAGAGCCACACGATGCCTGTGATGAAGCCTGCGGGTACTGTACAGAGAAGGTCTGTTGCGAAAAGAATAGCAAAGGAACCGAAAGCGTTAAAAGTGCCATGAGCAATGACAGGGGGAATAATGGAACCTGAGTAATATCTGAGGGACAGTAAGAAAAGGTTTATGCCAGCAGTGTTTACGGCAAAAGCAGTAACAGAGAGCCATACAGGGTCATCTGAAGAGTAGTTATAGTTCATGTAAACGATTAAAGGGACGTGCCAGAGGAACCATACCAGCCAGACGACAACAGTAGCCTTTAAAAAATCATGTTTGAAGTTTAGCAAGACGGGAATAGTGCCACGCCACAGTATTTCTTCGCCAAGCGAAAACACGGCATTGAACGTAAAGCCAGACAATAGACTTATGAAAAACATTAACAGTAGGAATGATTCTGGCGAAAAAGGAAGGGAATCTCCGGTTTGTGCAGAGACAAGCCCGTAAACCTCTGAAATGGAAAGCATGTTAAATCCTGCAATAATACTAATACCAAGGGATATTCCCAGAACAACAATAGGAACTATGATAGCAATCAGATAAGTAGCAAATGACCCAGAGAAAGAAAGACCAATAGTTTTAGCAGACAAGCATCTGCCACATAAATATTGCAAAATCAGGACAGCAATGGCAGGAATAAACATTCGGGTTGTCAAGAGAACTCGTGCCAGAAGGCTCTGTTGACTATAAAAATAGTAGATAACAATATCCAGAATTGCAGTCAGCAAAAAAGTTGTAGCAACGACTATAAAGAAGTTCTTTATATTTTCATTCACAAGCCAAGTCTTTTCATTGCTATCTGCACGGCATTTGTCCCTGCTCCTTTTCGTAGATTGTCGGCAACGCACCACAGGGCAAGGGCTCTGGGATTGTCAGGGTCTGGTCTCAATCTACCAACGAATACCTTATCCCGTCCTGCTACATACAAAGGCATTGGATATTCATTCTTTTGCGGATTGTCTATTAGCACTACTCCTTCGGCATTACGCAGGGCTTCGTAAGCCTCCTGCAAATCAACCTCTTTCTCAAACTCCACGTAGATGGATTCGCTATGTCCTATGGCTACTGGCACTCTTACGGCAGTGGCAACGACGGACAAGTCTGGCTTGTGCCATATCTTCCTGCTTTCATACCGCAACTTTAGTTCTTCCCGTGTGTAGTTGTGTTCAAGGAATCTGTCACAATGGGGCAGGACGTTTAAGTCAATTTGATGGGGATAGAACTGTTTTTTGTCGGGGAAGGCAATACCGCTTCGTTCCTGTTTCAATTGTTCAAGGGCATCCCTGCCACTTCCAGAAACCGCCTGATATGTGGAAATAATAATTTTTTTGATGCCATATAGTTTGTGTAGCGGATTGAGAGCAACAACCATCTGGATGGTTGAACAATTGGGGTTGGCAATCAATTTGGCTTCTCCTATGTCTTCTGGATTTACTTCAGGAACTACGAGAGGGACATCTGGTTCAAGCCTGAATGCCGATGAATTGTCAATAACTATTGTGCCCTGATTGACAAATTCGGGAATCCATCTTTTAGAGACATCGCTTCCAGCCATACCAAATAACAGGTCGGGCTTTTGAGCAAGGGCTTCCTCTGGCGAAATGACTCTCCACTCCTTGCCTCCAAAAAAAACACTGGTTCCAACCGATGAAAACCCAATGGGTATTAGTTCATCAACAGGAAATTTGTGTTCTTCCAGAATCTTGAGTAGAGTTGTTCCCACAAGACCTGTCGCACCAAGCACTCCGACCCGCATAACTCAGATGCCGTTTATTCAATTGGTTCAAAATGAGCAGTGAAATGTCTTAAGTAAGGCATTGCCTTGATTATCCTGAAGCCTTTACAAAAAGGTTCTGCATCTTTAACCTGCTTAAAAACCCTTACGACGTGGTCCATGTGGCTTTGAGTATAAATCCTTCTCGGAATGGCTAATCTGACCAGTTCTTTTGGGGCAGGAATAAACCTGCCATCTTCTTCCTTGCCAAACATTACAGAACCAATTTCCACTGTCCTGATGCCTCCTTCAAGGTATAGCATGCAGGCAAGCACCTGACCGGGAAATCTTTCAGGGGGAATGTCTGGATACATCTTCAATGCGTCAACATAGACAGCATGTCCACCGTGTGGTTCCAACACAGGAATCCCGATTTTTTTCAGGTTATGCCACAGATATCTCACCTGACCAATGCGATATTCCAAATAAGGCAATTGGAATGCTTCACGAAGCCCAACGGCTAAGGCAGACAGGTCCCTGCCAGCCAGACCACCATAAGTTGGGAACCCTTCTCCCAATATTAAATCAATTTTTATCTGTTCGGCAAGGGCATCGTCCCTCACACATAGCATACCGCCCATGTTAACCAGCCCGTCCTTTTTGGCACTCATCATTAGCACATCAGCATATCGGCAAATTTCTTTTCCGATTGCCCACAGGTCATCACCTTCCTCGTTGAGTTCATATTTCCAGATGAAGTAAACATTTTCTGCTATGCGGGCAATATCCATATATAATGGCAGGTTATATTTTCTGGCAAGTTCGTAGGTTTGCTTGATATTTTCAAGGGACACGGGAACTCCTCCAAATGTGTTGTTTGTCAGGGTCAGAATAAGTCCTCCTATCTTGTCTCTGTTTTCCTTGATTATCTCTTCTGCTTTTGAGATATTTAGGTTTCCTTTGAAGGGCGTTGGGGCGTTGTCGTCGGGCACGTCAACGGCTATTCCACCTCTGGACTCAATATTTGCTCTTGTTGTGTCAAAGTGTCCGTTGCTTATGAATATTTTCCCTGCGGGTTTTACTACGGAAAATACTATTCGTTCTGCTGCTCTACCTTGATGAACAGGGAATATGTGTTCACAACCAGTTAAATCATACGCTACTTCATAGAATTCTTCCCAAGAGCGTGCTCCTGCATATGCCTCGTCACCAAGTAGCATAGCAGACCATTGCTCTTGACTCATTGCTCCAGTGCCGCTATCTGTTAACAGGTCAATAAATACATCCTGCGAACGCAAAAAAAATAAATTATAATGGGCAGATTTAAGTTTTTCATATCTTTCTTCTCGGGGCAATAGCCTTATGGGCTCTGTCATCTTGATTTTAAAGGGCTCGGGCGGATGCATTATCTCATTCATGGCATTTGGTATTTAGACCTGAATAACTCCAGTTTTAAATTCTTCGGTGATTGGTCTGTTATTAGCCATTTCTATGGCAAAACTTATCCAGTCCCTTATTCTGGCAGGGTCAATGATTTCATCTATCCATAGTCTGGCAGCAGCGTAATACGGACTCATCTGCTTGTTATACATCTCTTTGATTTCATTAAACAGTTTTTCTTCCTCCTCTGGTGACAATTCTTTACCTGCCTTTTTGAGTTGGTTTTTGCGTATTTGAAGAAGTGTTTTGGCTGCCTGTTCACCACCCATCACTGCTATTCGTGCCGACGGCGTTGCCAGCATCAACCGTGGGTCATAAGCCCTGCCACACATAGCATAATTACCAGCACCAAAGGAATTACCAAGTACAATAGTTATCTTGGGCACAATAGAATTGGACACGACATTTACCATCTTGGCTCCGTCCTTGATAATACCTCCATGTTCCGCTTTTGTACCAACCATGAAGCCAGTTACATCCTGCAAGAATATAATCGGAATTCTCTTTTGATTACAATTCATTATAAATCTTGCGGCTTTATCAGCGGAATCTGAGTATATTACCCCACCGACCTGCATCTCTCCTTTACGTGTCTTAACAACCAATCTTTGGTTGGCAACTATACCTACTGCCCAGCCATCAATACGTGCATAACCCGTAATTATGGTAGGTCCATACCCTTTTTTGTATTCCACAAAGGAATCGGCATCAACAATTGTTTCAATGACTTTATACATGTCGTATTGCATAGTGGGGTCTGGGGGCAGCAAACCATATATTTCCTCTGGGCGTCGGGCAGGGGGCTTCGGCTGTTCCCTGTTAAAACCTGCTTTCGGGAACGGACCCAATTTGTCCATTATGGCTTTAATCCTGTCAAGACAATCTTTGTCGTCCTTGCATTTATAG
>WFXT01000090.1 GCA_015490475.1 Bacteroidota bacterium | reverse complement strand
TATATAATTCCCAATATGAACCATCTTCTGTCTTGCCCAAATTAGCCATAGCTCTAATTTTCCCAGTGGCGACTTCCATAACGATAGCACAGCCGTGGTCAGCATCGTGTTTTTTAAGCGTTTGCAGTAGAACATCTTCTACTATGTCTTGAATATTAGGGTCAATAGTCGTTATAATGTCATATCCATTTTCTGGATGTTCCAATTCTCTGAAAGGAATCCACGTGCCTCCAGGAATCAACTGCATTATTTCCTTGCCCGGTTTACCCTTTAAATAATCATTAAAATAACCTTCTATTCCCACAGGGGGAATGCCTTCTCTGACGTAGCCAAGTGTCCTATGAGCAAGCACACCAAATGGATAGAATCTTTTATTCTGAGTTATAACTATCATACCTCCTTTGTATCTGCCCCGGCGTAGAATTGGACATTTCTTTAACTGTTTCAATTGCAAGAAGTCTAATTTTTTGCCAATTAATACATATCTATTTCCCGTTTGTCTGGCTTGCCTAAGCCTGATAGCGATTCGCTGTGGATCCTCCCCTGTTACTTCAGCAACACACAGGGCAAGCGAATCAACTTTTGAATAAAACAGTTCCTGAGATATGCCTTCTGCTAAGGGGTCCATCCGAACTTCAAACCGAGGTATTGAAGCAACCAGCAGGGCTCCGTCTTCCGAGTATATATTTCCTCTTTCTGGTTCAACAATTCGCTCTTTGAAATAAACTTTTTGAGCTCTTTGCCTTAATTCGGCTCCTCTAATGATAGCAATATCAACTAATTTCCATATGATAGCGATGGAAATAAGCACAAGGAAGGCACTAACTATCAAAACTCTCCGATAAATCAGCCGTTTCAATGTTGGCACCTGCTCCATCGTGCTACTCAATTACCAATGGGGGTTTTCGTTGTGGCTTAATGCCTGTTTGTTCCAGTTTGTGTGCCACTGTTGATTCCTTACTTTTTTGCATCCATCTTGACAATGTGGTTAGATATTCCCATCTCTTTTCTTGTAATTCACTCCTTTTCTTTTGTAACAGAGTGAGTTTCTGCACAGTCTCATGAACAACCCATATTCTGAACAATAGAAGAGCCCCAACAAAAAGCAAGAAGGGGGCATTAGCAAACCCCACCTTCTCCAACCGCTTTAGAATTACTCTCATTCTTTGACTTTTTCTGCAATTCTCAATTTGGCACTTCTGGCTCTCCTGTTTTCACGTGTTTCAGCATGGGAAGGCAACACGGGCGAGTCTTCAAGTTCCTCTAATTTCTCTGATTTAGCAAAAAACTGCTTAACAATTCTGTCCTCCAACGAATGAAATGTGATTATTAAAAGTCTTCCTCCGACCCTTAAAACCTCCTCTGCCTGCTCTAACAAATCCTTTAGGGCATTCAGTTCATCATTTACAGCGATTCGCAAAGCCTGAAACAATCTGGAATAGAACCGTTTAGGATTGCCCCTTGCAAAACGTCTGGTCACAGAAACCAAGTCTGCACTACTTACAATAGGTTGCTTCCTCCTCGCTTCTACTATGGCGGACGCAATAGCCTGAGCAGGCTCCAACTCCCCATATTGAGATATTATCTCTGCCAACTGTTCAACGGAAGACTTTCTGATTATGTCTTCAGCAGTAACAGAGAGGTCCTTATCCATGCGCAGGTCAAGGGGGGCAGGGGTCCTGTATGTGAATCCCTGAGAAGCAACATCCAGTTGGGGAGAAGAAACTCCTAAGTCTGCAATAATACCATCAACAGGGATGAGTCCCAGAAAATCAAGCCAATTTTTCATATATCGGAAGTTGCTTTTAATAAATGTGAGCCTGTCATCATTTATAATGTGCTGTTCTGCTATTGGGGACACGTCAAAAGCCACAACTTTGCCATGTTCATTGAGTTTATCAAGAATCATACGGGAATGTCCTCCAAGTCCATAGGTAGCGTCAACATATCTTCCTTCAGGCTTTACATTCAAATATTTGATTACCTCATTTGCCAACACTGGCTTATGAACCATGTCCATCTCCTTCTCTTTTAGTCATTATTTCTTCAGCCAGCTTAGCCAGTTCTTCATCTGAAATATTAAGTGCTTGTTCATACCTATCTGGCGCCCAAATTTCTATTGACCCAAAATGGGCAAACAGTACCGCCTCACTGGTTATTCCAGCATAGTCAAGCAAATGTTTAGGAATCAGAATCCTTTGCATTTTGTCTGGTTGGACAACAGTGGCTCCACGAAAGAAATTCCTGATAAACGTGCGATGCTTTTGAGAAAACGGGTTAGTGTTTTGTTTTATTTGCTCAACAAGTCTATTCCATTCATCATAGGGATAGAGACTAAGGCATTGCTCAAAGCCTCTGTTAATAACAAAGCGGGGGTCTGCTCCCTCTGGCAATTGACGTAATAGTGCCACAGGAAGGGTCATCCTGCCCTTGGAATCCAGTTTTACCCTGTATTCTCCGATCAAGTTCACAATATCATAATTTACCTGTGGCAATACAAAGATAAGGCATTTTTACCACATAATACCACAATATACCACTTTATACCACCACTAAATATAACTCATTGTGTCCCAAAGGCATTCTTGCTTTTCAATGACCATGCATCCCTTCTGATTTCCTTTTTATATCTTGTTAACTTAGTTGATAACGATGCTTTGTTATGAGCAGTATCCACTGCCACCCTCCATCTTCCTTTACTTTTGAGAACCACTGCCGAATTATAGCCCTGTTTACGCAGTTTATTAACATGATTTTGGGCAGACTGTGAATCCGGATATGACCCGACAATTATGTAATAAATGAATTCTGGTTCTTTAACTGATGCAGGCTTGTTATAATCTTCACTTTCTTTCTGCAATGTGTCTGTCTCACTTACACGAGTTGTATCAGTTATTCCGATAGAATCTGTAGATAGAGAATCTGTTTGAGACAAAAGTGAATCAGGAATCGTATCTGCCTCAAGGGAATCCAAAGTTGCCATAAGAGAGTCTTCCATTTGTTGAAGCATAACGTTTATCATAGAATCCACGAAATGCGGGTCTAATGATGGCGTGTCAACAGTAGGCTTTTCCAGTCCCAGCAATACTTTCCACGAAACATCATATTCATAAAATTGCCATGCAAGAAGTCCTGCAAGACCCAAAAACATCATAACG
>WFXT01000089.1 GCA_015490475.1 Bacteroidota bacterium | reverse complement strand
TGAAAATTTTCCTTTCTACAGGTTGAATCTCAAATAATCTCTCAGGACTTTGAGAAGTGATAGCAGATATTACGGGTAATACAGTACACTTGTGAACTGCTCCGTATCTGATGTCACTTTCAACACCAGAATAGGCAGAAGTGTCAATACCGCCCACTGCCGTCCAAATAAAATTCCTCTTAGGTTTCACTGTTGTAAATTTACGATATGAATAGAGTTTTAGCATTGTTGATAATTTTTATCATGTCTTGCAGGGAATATTCGCCTAAGCCAAAGGCTTATCCAAGAATAGAGTTTCCAGAGAAATCGTATGTGTGGTATGATGACCCTGTGTGTCCATTTAAATTTAAATATCCAGAGTATGCACTAATTACTTATGACACTCTGTTTTTTGATACGGTTCCAGAAGATCCATGTTGGCTCAACATTACGATACCTCAGTTTGGGGCTACTATACACCTTACTTATAAATCTCTTGAGAAGCATACTATTGATGAAGTGTTGCAACAGACTCACTTTATGGCGTATAAGCACACAATTAAAGCAGACTACATAAAGGAAAGAAGCCTTGAAGACACATCAAGGAATTTGTATGCTTTGTTTTATGATATAGGTGGAAATGCAGCGAGCAACATTCAGTTTTATGTTACGGATGCTGAAGAACACTTTGTTAGGGGTGCCTTCTATGTCAAAGCAACACCAAATATTGACTCTCTGGCACCTCTGGTCAGATTTGTAAGGCAGGACCTTGATACATTGATGGCAACTTTTCAATGGAAGAAAAGAGTTATAACTGACGATGTTATCCAGAAGAGAAGGAAAATTATAAGGAAAAAACGAATAAGCCTTTAGATATGCCCAAGGACAAAATAAGTCTTTTCACACCACTTTCAGACGTAAAGAAGATAGGAACGTCAAAGGCATTGGCACTAAGTAGAGAACTTGGAATATCAACCGTTGAAGACCTTCTTCTGTATGCTCCTTCTCGGTATATTGACAAGTCAAGTATGATAAGCATCAAAGAAGCGAAGGAAAGATTCAAGGAAGGAGAGCATGCCATTGTTCATACTAAAGTGAGACTGGAAGGAATTGCAATGATAAAAACTAAAAACAAGGGAAAAATAATTGTTGAAGCAGTTGCAGTTGATGATGAAGGGGAAAAGATAAGGCTTGTGTGGTTTAATGGTGCCACATGGCTTGTCAAATGGCTAAAATCTCTCGGCGAAGCAGTATTGTATGGTAGAATACAACAACTTAGCAAGAATTCTATTGGAATAGCACACCCAGAGTTGAGAAAGGTTAAAGATGGTAAAGTTGATAATACTATCATTCCTGTTTATCATATTCCATCATCTCTCGTTAGGAAGAAAATATCCGAAAGTCAGATAAGGAACTGGATAAAGTATCTCATTGAGGAAGTAGGAGATGTGGAAGAGTTTATACCAGATTTTTTGCTTAAAAAGTATGGTTTTCCTTCTCGTTCTGAAGCCTTCAGACAAATGCACTTTCCAGAAGATATATCTATCGCCACTAAGTCTAAGGAGAGGTTTAAATATGAAGAACTTTTTCTCTTACAGACTGCTCTTTTGATTGCAAAGAAGAATAGAGTAACAGTTGAAAAGGGGTATAGAATAGAGAAGTCTGGAATATTGATACACCAGTTTGTGAATGAAAAATTGCCTTTTGAATTGACTGATGACCAGAAGCGTGTTGTAAAAGAGATTTACAAGGACTTACGTTCTGGACATCCTATGAAAAGACTTCTGCAGGGAGATGTTGGCTCAGGAAAAACTTTAGTAGCCCTTCTTGCAATTCTAATTATGGTTGGCAATGGTTATCAGTGTGCTTTGATGGCACCAACGGAGGTTCTGGCTAATCAGCACTATAAAAATTTTCTTAAATATGTTGAAGGACTTAAGAAGGAAGACGGTCAACCTGTCAGGGTTCAACTGCTTACTGGTTCTGTGAAGGGTAAGAAAAGGAAGGATTTGCTTACGGCACTTAGGGAAGGATACATTGACATTCTCATAGGTACACATGCTTTGATTGAAGACCCTATCCAGTTCAAAAAATTAGGTCTTGTTGTTGTTGATGAGCAACACAGGTTTGGAGTGGCACAGAGAGCCAGACTGCTTGCCAAATCCTCGGACGAGAACATAATACCGCACCTATTAGTGATGAGTGCGACTCCTATTCCAAGAACGCTTGCACTGACTGTGTACGGAGACCTTGATGTATCAATAATTAAGCAACTTCCACCGGGTAGAAAACCAGTTATTACAAAGCACTTTTATGAAAACCAGAGAGTTGAAGCATACAAGTTCGTTAAGTATCAAGTTGATCAGGGCAGACAAGCGTATATTATTTTCCCATTGATAGAGGAATCTGAAAACTTTGATTATGCAAATATTCAAGAGGGCTATGAAAGAATAAAGAATTTCTTTGGACCTTCATATTCAATAGCCATAATGCATGGCAGGATGAAACCAGCCGAGAAACAAAAGGCTATGGAGGATTTCGCTTCAGGGAAGGCACAGATACTTGTGGCTACGAACGTAGTTGAAGTAGGAGTTGATGTTCCAAACGCTACAACAATAGTAATAGAAAGTGCTGAGAGGTTTGGTCTGTCTCAATTGCATCAACTGAGGGGTCGTGTGTGCAGGAGCAGCCATCAACCATATTGTATCCTAATAACTGGCAAGCTGGGACCTGATTCAAGAAAGAGAATAAAAGCAATGCTTGAGACAAGCGATGGATTTAAACTTGCCGAGAAAGACCTTGAATTGAGGGGACCAGGGGATTTGCTTGGCGTTCAACAAAGTGGAAAGGATGTTATGAAAATAGCAGACCTCTTAACTGATAGGGATACCTTATTGGAAGCTCGTCAGGACGCTGCTTATATCATAACAAAAGACCCAGAGTTGAAAAAATTACCTGAGCTAAGGGAAAGAATACTAAAGCACATGGGAGAAAAACTATTCTGGCAAAGAATTGCATAAAATAAAAAAGCGGACATCCTCAATTGAGGATGCCCGCCTGAAAACTGGAATTGCCTAAAGCAAGCTTCTTTACTGTCTTGTGAGTTCCATTCTGTACATTAATATAATATCAATAATTGTTCCATCTGGTGCTGTAATGGTGGTTCTGATCTCTGATTCGCCTTCAACGGGTTCCAATACGAATTTATCTTTGCTTCCTTCCGCCACGAGATATACTTCCACAGTGTTGTCGTCATAAGTTATGTAGAGTTTATCGTCTTTGATGTCCCATTCTTGAATGGTATAAGTTCCTGCGAAAGGCATTGAGAAGTTAATCTGCTGATTATTGGCAAGAGTACCATCTATTTTGATTGTTCCATTAAGGTTGCAGGAACCTGTTTTGTCTTTGTTGAATGTGCAATCACCGGTGAATTCCGCTACTATTGAGAGGGTTCCCTTTGTTGTTTGTTGCTCGTTAGAGCTCTTCACCACATTCCATGAACCAACAAGTCTGCGTTCCAGTTTCTTGTCTTTAGAACAGGAAGATAATAGTAGTGCAAAACCAAGAAGCAAACCGCCTAACGAGATTATTCTCCTCATTTTTGAGTGATTTTTTATATAAGACGAATAAAAAGTTAAAAAAGTTGCAATTGATTGTGTAAATGTGAAAAACCTTAAGTTTGAAGGAGAAAATGCTTAGTATGGAAGGGATTTCTGAAATAAATGAAGGAGGTGTAAGACTTATAATTCCATCTGATCCGCTTCGCAAAAAGGCTTTTTATAATCCTTCTGCATCTCTATCCCGAGATATGACAGTGTTGTTTATTAAAGCTCTGGGTGAAAAAGAATTGGAGGTTTGTGACAGCCTGGCAGGGACAGGAGCCAGAAGTGTTAGAATACTCAAAGAAACAGGAAAAGTGAGCAGAGTATGGATAGTGGAGAGGAGTCATGAGGCAGTTGATTTTATCCATCATAACTTGAAAGTCAATGGTCTTGCTAACAGGGCTTATGTGTTTGAAATGGATGCAAATGTGTTTTTGTATCAACATGCAGGCTTTTTTGATTTTGTGGATATGGACCCGTTTGGGTCACCAATTTATTATCTTGAAGGAGCTGTTCGGGCAGCCAAAAGAAAAGCGTATATTAGTGTTACTGCCACTGACCAGAAGGCTTTGATGGGATTCAGTCCAAGAACCACTATGCGACGATATGGTATAAGAGCCATTAAAACAGATATGAAACATGAGATAGGGTTGAGAAATTTGATTTCTACCATTGCTTTCGCTGCCGCACGATACGAATATGTTTTTATTCCTATGATTTCCTTCCATCACATCCATTATTACAGGGTAATTGGAAAACTGGAAAAAAGACATGCATATACAGGAGATTACCTTAAAGAAAACACAGGAATTATTCATTATTGCCCATATTGCCTTGATAGAGAAATGTCTCAATCATTTGCAGGAAAGTGCTATTGTGGGAGGGAATTCAGGTCTATTTATCCGACGTGGATAGGTCCGATGCATGACAAAAACCATGTTTTAAAAATGCTTGCCCTTGTTGACACTACGCCCGTGCATAATCCAGAAGAAGTGAAAAAATTGCTAAAGATTATATCTCGTGAAACAAACACCCTTCCTTACAACATACATGAAATAGCATCTCACTACAAACTGATTGTTCCGCCCAGAAAATATCTATTGAAGAATCTACCCGATTCATCTGCTGTTCATCACATGCCCTATGGAGTCAAAACATCTGCTCGTCTGGAAAACGTATTGAAGGCAATAAATCAATTTGTAGAAAATCAGGAAAAGTCTATTTCAGACAATGAAGATAGGTAGTATTATCAGGGTGTTATTTATCTCGCTAATTTCTGTTGTTTCTCTAACATTTAGGACGTATGCACAATCATGCACAATCACGCTGAATAGCCCACACCAAATCCTATTTTACCAAGATGGACAACTGGTTAGACCAAGGTTTGATAGTACTTCAGGAAAATGGAAAGTAGAACTTACTGTAACAGAAAATCCTTTCCTGGTATATCAAGAAGGCAAATGGAACCTATACAATTCCCTTGGATGCGAGCCTCTTGAAAGCAAGTCAGTCCCATTGTGGGTCACTATCATTCCGCCAGTTGTAGCAATAATAATGGCTATTTTGTTACGACAAGTTGTTTTAAGCCTCTTCCTTGCTGTTTTCCTTGGTCTATTCATTTCCTATGCGTTTGACTTTAATTATATAGATGATGCATTTTTGCAATTTTGGAGTGTGTATATAATTGATGCCCTCTATGACAGGGGTCATCTTTCTGTTATAGTATTTTCTTTACTTATCAGTGGAATGGTAACATTGTTGTCCACGACGGGTCTTATGCATTCGTTAATGCAATTGATTTCTAATGTAATAAGGGGAGTAAGGAGTGCCCAATTAGCAACTTGGTTCTCTGGAATACTAATTTTCTTTGACGATTACGCCAATACGCTTGTTATAGGCAATACAATGAGAGCTATTACTGATGCTTATCGCATTTCACGAGAAAAGCTTGCTTATATAGTTGATAGCACATCGGCACCGGTTGCTGCAACTGCTTTCATAACTACATGGATAGGAGCCGAACTGGGATATATACAACAGGCTCTGACGGAATTAGGTTTAGATATGGCACCATATCAGGTCTTTCTGGCATCACTTAAGTATGCCTTTTATCCTTTTCTTACATTGTTCTTCATTTTTATGATTTCCTATACGGATAGAGACTTTGGACCAATGCTTCACGCTGAGAGGAGGGCACGCAGGGGACGGGTAGCACCAGAAAGAACAGAAGATGAGGAAACAAAGAATGACCACGACCACCCACCATATTGGGGTTTATTTTCTTTGATACCTATAATTGCGTTAATTGCAGTTTCCCTTATTGGTCTCTTTGTAACAGGATATACAGAGCCACGTCAAGGAGAAAAGTTCATTTTCTGGTTAGCAAGAGTTATCGGCAATGGAGATGCATATACTGCTTTGTTGTGGGGCTCTGGAACAGGTCTTACAGTAGCAGCAATTCTTGTTTTTGCCCTAAGACTTCAATCTTTGACAGATATTGTTGGTACTGTTGTTAAGGGTTTTGAGTCTTTGCTTCATGCTATTGTAATACTTGTCCTTGCGTGGACTCTGGCTGTTGTCATGGATAGAATATACACTTCGCATTATTTCTCTCATCTCGTTGACAGATACATCTCTGTTCAGCTTATAGTTCCGCTTGTGTTTTTGATATCAGCTTTGACATCACTGGCTACGGGCACCAGCTGGGGCACCATGGCTCTTATTTATCCTTTGATTCTTCCTTTGTCGTGGAAATTAAGCATTCAAGCAGGTTTTCCTGAAGAGGTCGCCTTTGAAATACTGGCTGCTACTACTGCAGCAGTCCTTGGAGGTTCTGTTTTCGGAGACCATTGTTCGCCGTTGTCAGATACTACTATATTGAGTTCTTTGGCTTCAGGATGTCCGATCATTGACCATGTTAAAACGCAATTGCCCTATGCAATTACCGTGGCAACAGTATCCCTTTCTTTATATCTATTATGGAGTTTGATAGGAATTTCACCTTATGTTTTGCTTGTAACGGGGCTATTAATGATAGTGGTCATTGTTTATACTCTTGGCATTCCAGTTTCTAATACGCCGAAAAATAATTAGTGAGATACTATTGCCACAATTATTATCAACAGGAGGGCGATAATGCCACTTATTATAAGGGGCGGGACAGCTGCTATTCGTGAGGCACCAACGCCCTTTGCAATAAATGCTTCCCATGCTCTTTCAACCGCTTCAAAACTTACAAACATTGCCGCTATTATGAGTAGTAGAGACAAAATGGGAATAAACAAGACTATTATGGCGAGAAATATTAACACCAGAGAAAGGAAGGTCAAAAGCCAAGAGAGAATTATGTTCCACGTGAAATCTTCGTTCGGTTGTTTATGTGTTTGTTGGTTGGTTTCAGGTGTTGAGTCTCTACTTCCATAGATTTCATCAGATAAGTCATCATCTGAAATTGTTTTCACAGTGTCTTTTTGCGTTTGTGCAGGAGGACTATCTATCCTTGCGGGAGAAATTGTTATAAAGGTTTCGTTGTTTGGTTCAGAAGGATGAAGGGCTAAAAGCGGCTGAACAGGAGATATGAAAGGGAGGGGTTCTGTCGTTTCACGTGAATCTTTAAAGCGTTGCTTGTTGTTCTTAGAAATAATAAATTTTTGCCCCGTAAATACTGGTTTAATGTTTTTTGATGCATGTTTTTTATTGAAGTCAGGGCAATGTAGAGATGCAAAATGATTGGAGCAACTGAAAATGAAGAGCAAGACGAAAAGTAATACGCCAGTCTTTAGTTTTTCCAGCATATATCAAAATTAAATAAATAATTTTGCTTCTGGTTTAGTAG
>WFXT01000088.1 GCA_015490475.1 Bacteroidota bacterium | reverse complement strand
GTTATAGTGAGCTGCGCTGAAGTCACCTATTAGTAAGACTCTCATGTAGTCCCTATTATTTATTTATGAGAATCTGGTATATAACAGGTAGTTGAACCTTAATTCTCAGATTCAACAATAGGGTCATCGCGGTGAGGAACCCACACAGTTTTAAAGAACCTTTGTTCATCTTGCAGGATTTCTTCTGGAACACTCTCAATTATTTTACTTGCCCACTGTTCAATTTTAGTTCCAATTTCTTCGCCCCATTTATTAAATATTTCCCTTTTGTAATCTAAAGATGAATACGTTCTGCCTGCCACAAAGGGTTTCCCTTCAAAGGAAGCCAATTTAAAAGTGGAATATTTGTTCCAGTCAAGCTTATTAAATTGCTCTTTAGACCTTTGATTCTCTGTTTCATGATATTTACGGTTTGAATGTGCAAGTCGCTTGAAAATAGCATATTTAACTGCTTCGGCAATTCCAATTGCTTCCGCTTCTTCCTCTGAATACCCAAGACGTTTTGCTCTGAATTTCTGCAAAGCAGCCATTTTAGGAAATCTATTAATGCGCATTCCATTCTATTTTGTCTCTGTTGATGGTAGTACCTTTTGCAATATGATTATGAGGACCATTCCGGCTACGAATAATAATATTGAAAGGGCAAGCTCTTCCTTAGGTGGAAGTAAAAATCCACCATTATCATCTTGCCATGGCCAGAAGACAGGCAAAACACCAAGCATCAAACCCATGAGAAGGGCCATTGTCCAATTATAGGCACGTCTCAAAAGGAAATGTAGTAGTTGGACAAAAGATAAGAGCCCTATTGCTATCCCTATTATGAAGGCGGTAATGTGAGTATATGCCCACACGGGAGCATCCAATGGATTAGAACTAAGTAGCTTTATGAGACGCATTACATGCTCATATTGATTAAGAATGACAAGAATTGTAGAACCTGAGATACCAGGAAGAATCATAGCACAAATGGCTATGGCACCCGCAATAAATAGGTTAAGAGCACTGTTTGATAAGTTAGTTATCCCCGAAGACATTATAATAAAACCTAATACTAATCCCGGTACGGTACCAGTTAGTAAAACTTTTGCATTAAATCTTACTTCATTAGTCAAAACATATAGAGACCCCACTACTAAGCCAGCAAATACAGACCATACCTGTGCTTTATATATAGCTATCAGCACACTCATTGTGTGTCCCATTACCACAACAGCACTGATAATTCCTGTGCCTAATGCAAGCAGGAACATCCAGTCCAGTTCCCTGATAATGAATAAAAAGTTGCGTTCCCAGATGTGTTTCTTGAAAAACTGAGAAATGATATACAGATTGTCAATCAGACGAGCATATATTCCTGTCACAAACGCAATTGTTCCGCCAGAAATCCCCGGGACCGAGTCAGCAATGCCCATTAGAAAACCTCTAATATAAATGCCTATTATTTCAGCAATTCTCATACATAGGAAATCTTATGAAAGCAAAGATAAGCATATGACAGTGAATAATCACATTAATTAAAAGAATTTTTCGTGCTTCTATACTTCTTTCTGGCAATAACTATAACAACTATGGTTGCTAATACTATAACAATGGGAGCCAGAACCTGAACCCATGCACTCAGTATAGTTATTTTGTGTATCAGAGAGTCATGAACCTGGTGGTCTATTACCAATCCAATGTGTTCTTTGAAATTGTACAACAAGGCAATAGCTAAATTGCCCGAAGGGATGGAACGATGGCAGGAGATGCAGACACCGTGTCTTCTAATGCGCAATATCTCGCTTTTTGTAAAAGCCCTGGATTTAGACAAATGGTGTCCCACAGTGTGGAATTGTTCAAGAGCGCTATCCAGAAATCGCGACCAATCATAAGGGAGAGCAGGAATAGCAGCAAATTGCAACCGTGTCTTTTCTGGAATTATAGTTCCATCGGCGGTCATCAAGTCCACAACATATTGAGAATCGGGACGCCATAATAAGCTTCCTTCTTCTATACCCAGACCCACTGCCTTAGGGTCAACATGGCAACTTTCGCAGGAGCGTGCCTTTTTCTGAACTGTATGAGGATGTAATGGAACCATGTCAATAGCGAGCACTTCCTTTCTGCCTTCTTTATCTTTTAGTTTAAATATGTAATTCAAAAGAATTGCTTTGCCAGAATCGTCAATTATAGTAATAGTTGTCTGGCATCCAGTGGTTAGAGGAGACACCCGTCCTTCACCATTGATGCCCAGCGGTGGATTTTCCCACCTGAGATAACTGCGTTGTTCTATGACGTGTCCCTGAATAGCATGTTTTTGCTTTTCACCCCGTGCATCAGCACTCAACCCATGTTCGTCAACATCATGTCCTACTGCTATCCAGTCGGTCAATGTGTGCGAACTGGAATAGTCAATTTTAATGTGGCATCCGTAACATTGAGGTGCCCAAACTGCATGGCAGGAATAACATTCCATTTTATCTATATGTTTGGTTACGTTGACCATTGCAACTCTTGCCGCCTCATTCATTAAGTTTTGCTGTGCCAGTAACTTCAGGGGTTTTAATCGCAATTCTTTCCCAGAGGCAGTAAAAACTATTACTTCGTTGCCGTCTTTCACTACATTACCGAAAGGATTGCCCCGTGCAGTCAGTAAATAGCCGTCGTGTGGTGGGTAAACAGTCCCTTTCTTGAGAAAATCAGGTAATGAAAATGTAACCCCTCTGGGTTTCCCTTGGGCAGGAACTTCTGAAGCAATTTCATCACCATATCCCAGTGGAAGTTCCCACGGATAAGCATCTGGTGTACCATGACAATCCTGGCATTCTATTTCTACTGCCGCCTGTGTGGTGCCTACAAGGATTCCACTGCTGTGAACATCAAGAGATGTGTGGCAATCCTGACACAACATCCCTTTAGTTAGGTGGACATCGGGAACTAAGTGTAAATAGTGCTTTGTGTGTAAAGGAGGCTGCTCTTCGCCATGTCCCATAAAAGGTGATGAATATGACGTTTCCATAAGTCCCTGATAGGAGACTCCTATTCGGCGTCCCCTGTTGTGGCAAGTGGTGCATGTCTCAATAGGTATTCCCGAATATTGCTTTCCGTGAACCGAAACCACGCACTCTCTCGTGGATTGTATCCGGTGCACCAGAGGATGTCCCGGCTCTTGTTTGTCAATGGTAGGGTCATTACCTTCATATAATCCTTCGTTGCTGTATGGAATGTGGCAGGCTGAACATCCCATGCCCCTGAAATCGCCCCTTACACGCCGACCTTGATTTCCCAGATGGCACCGCTGACATTCTCCCCTGACATAAGTAAATGCCGCAAGCTTTGGATTTCGCTTTACTGCATCAACGGAAGGAGCAGAAGGGGGAGTGATCATGGAATCTGGAAACACCTGTGGTTCGTGAAGCGCTAATTTTTTCATGTATTCCAGAAATTCCTGTGTTCCCAATTGAAGAGAATCAGGGAGACTTTTAACATCATAATTAGCATATCTGTGTTCGTAATCCCCAAAGCCAAATCCCCACAAAACACCTTGAATCTTGCCTGCTTCAGTCATCATAAGACTTGTCCATTGCGTGCGAACTAAGTCCATGTGACACTGCCCACATGTGTGTTCGTTAATCCATGGGCTGCCCGGGTCCGGATAAAATTCCTTTGGACCTGGATTGTTTCTGAAATAGGGCACTGTACCAGAGTGAATGTCTTCAAAAGTCTTACCGTCTGGATTGCCACCATGACACACTATGCAATCGTTCCCTGGATAGCCTGCTTTGACGGAAATTTTTAATATTTCTTGCATCATCTTAGACTGAGGGTCCCTGATGGGCTCTATCCCTTTATGACACGAAAGGCATTGGTTGGGCTGTCCATAAAGTGTGTTGAACCACAATAAACTTATTAGCAGGGTTCGTTTGAGCATGGTGCAAATCTATGAAAAGCTTTCGTAAACAGCCCCTTTTATTTTCCCGGTGCTAATTTGTTTCTGTAATAGTTGCCAGTGTTTAATAAAAGTTTAAACTTTTCTTAGCCCGGGTGCGTTATGTTTTACATCCATAAAGGGAAATCCACTGATGGCAAAAGAGGGAGATAGTTTGGATAATAGATCAATATGGCAGATGATAATAACAGAGTCCCCTTTGCCGATTATTGTCTTTCTTCTTGCCGTTGCAGTATTTATCTACATTGTAGAGAAACAAGCAAATAAGTTTTATACACAAGAGGTTGTAGTTGATATTACCAGAGCCCCATCTGTTGTAGAAGAAAATCCACTGAATCGCACCGAAGTGAATTTACCCGAACCTTATCAGTCGCTTGTGAAAAATGATCAGTGGGATAGAGTACTGAAACTTGCCAGGCAAGACACCACTCTGAACAAAATTTTACGGGACAACCTTATTGTTATGGCATATTACAATAAAGGGCTTTTTGATTCAGTGGTAAGTTTTATTGAATCACGCAGTGTGGACGTTTCTAATCTGTCCCCCGAAATGTGTTTGTACTATGCCTTTTCGCTTTATCAAATTGATTCTGAGCAGGGGCGACAACGCATAACACAGTGCCTTGATAGGACACGAAATCAACGCTTATATCTGCGTGCTGCTTCCTTCCTTGTGGACCATTTTGAAAGTGATTTAGCACGTCGCATTCTGCTCAAAAGTGACTCGTTTGTTACTGCCCGGTGGCGACCATACTGGCACCACTACATGGCAATGACTTATGCCATTGATGGGTCTCGCGACAGTGCTATTTACCATCTTGAACAGACAATTAACTATAAACCTGATTGGATTAAGCCCAGAATGAAACTGGCAGAATTATTGCCAAACACAGAAGAGGGTTTAAAACGAAAGGAAGAGTTATTGCTTGAGGTAATAAGGCTTCGTCCCACATATGCAGGTGCCCATTACCTGCTTGCCCTCGTGAGACAAAGAATGGGAAAAGAGACAGGCATATTAGCAAACGATACCCTTTTGATTGCAGAAGATTTCTCTCCAGAAGTATTAATTCAAAAGATACGTGCTGAAATATCGTCGGGCAACTATAGGCTTGCTCGCAGACACATTCAAGACTTGCTTTCTATAAATCCGGAAAATCCGTATGCTATGTTTTTGCTTGCCAACTGGTATCGGGCTGTTGATAGCTTGGAACAAGCACGACACTGGTACTGGAAAGCCCTGCGTAAAGCCAACTTCCGATTTCCAGAAGCATGGCTCAATCTGGGCATTACTTACAGACGGCTTGGCTACATAGACAGTGCCATTTATGCCTACAAGCAGGCACTTCAATTCCGAAAAGACTACCACGAAGCATTGTTTAACCTTGCAGTGGCTTATTGGCACGCTGACAGTATTCAAAATGCACACCGGATTTTTAAACAGTTAACCGAATTAACACCCGACCACGACCGAACATGGTATTTTCTTGGCAGAACATACGAAAGGATGGGCAAGAAGGACAGTGCCATTTGGGCATATCGCAAAGCGCTGGAGATAAATCCATCTTATCGGAAGGCATTGTTGAGGCTGGCTGAACTGGATAACAGTAGTGAAACGCTCGCTATGCTTGAAAACTATTTGCGAGAAAATCCATCGGATATTAAGGTCCTAAAATTGTTAGGAGACCTATATGCTCAAAGAGGAGAATATACCAGAAGCCTGAAAATATATGAGCAGGTTTTACAGTATGACCCGGACAATGTAAGTGTGTTGAGGGCATTGGCACGAATCTACCAGAGGCTGGGAGATGGAGAAAAAGCCCTGCATTATTGGACTGAAGTTCTGGACAGGAGACCCGATAGCAGGGTGGCACGACGCCGATTGGCAGAACTATACCTTGCACTTGGAGACACAGGTAAAGCCATCAAGCATTTTGAAAAACTATTGCGAATTGAGCCGGAGCGACAGGAAACGTGGGAACGGCTAATTGTCTTGTATCAACAGAAAGGATGGGTGGTGCGACCCACTAATAGACTTGCTTCCGCATGGAGGGACGATTTGCCACAGGCAGGCAAACTCGCTTACGAAATCGCTACATTTGCCAGGAAGGCAGAGAAGTACGAAACTGCTCGTCATTTTTACCAAAAAGCCCTGAAGAAAGGCTATAGGAAACACTGGGCTGCCTTCTGGCTCGGCAGAATCCATCTCAATCAGGGTGATACCACACAGGCACTCGCCTACTTTAATCTTGCCGTTCGTGAAAAAGAAGATTTTGGACTGGCATGGAAGCGCCTGGCTCAATTGTACCTTGCACTGGATAGTCTGGACAGGGCACAACAAGCCCTTCAAAAAGCCAGAGAATTGCGTCCTGATGACGCCGACCTGCTTGAACTTCAAAAATTGTTGAAATCCAGAGTTCCATGAAAAAGACATTAGCGACCGTTCTGGCAGTAATTCTCGGCATTCAGTTGACCAATGCCCAAAAAGGAAATCAGGTTACTTATCAAGGCAGGCTACAGGTAGGATATGGACATGACAACAATGTGTTCAGAAGTCCACCAGAATATAGACCGCCGAACACACCGCCAGATTCTTTGAGAGACCCAAGGCAAAAGGACAACTTTACTTATATTGAGACACGCCATAAGTTTCAAAAGTTCTTCACCCGAAAACACAGATTAACGCTTGTGCTTGATGGACAATTGCTTCGCTTCAAGCAATATCCCGAATACTCCGAGTATGACTTTGAAGGTGCATTAAAATATCGCTTTAAGCCATGGAGAATTTCAGGATTTTTTGTAAGCACTGGAGTGAGAAGGGCACACAAGCGATTATTCAATGTGCTGGGACAGGGATTGACAAGGCTTTTCACCTTCACGGATGTGTCCGTGGCACATTGGCAACGATGGAGACCCGTCCGTTTCCTTGTTATCATACCAGAAGTTGAGTTTATCAACAGAGATTACGTAGAAGTGCCTAACAGAATGTCCCTTGACAATACTCGCCTTACGCTAAACGGCAAAATTCAGTTAATTCCAGACAGAAAGGGATACCATCAATTCTTTTTCCGCCCGTATATGCAATTCAGAGATTATAAGGGATGGATAGTGAGAGATTCGCTTGGAAACAGGCTTCCAGACTATCCACTTCGGAAATACACATACAAAGGTTTTGAAGTGGGCTATCAGCTGGATATGGACCTCATCACAATCACATTGTCTTATTATCAAGAACAGCGTAGGGATAATTTTCAACAGTGGTATGGATATGACGAAACTGGCTATCTGGCTTCGGTAGTGTTCAATTCTGACAAATTCATTGTTTCCTTGTCCACAGCTATCCGCAACAGAGATTGGCTTCGTAAAAAGGGATACTTGCTTGACAAAAGCAAACCACCCTTGTACTGGAAACGGTTTAAGGTGGTAGGAGAAGTGGCATTCTTCCCTGTAAGATGGCTCGGAACCTATGTTAATGTTGCTTATCTGTCCAGAGACACAAACGTAGAAGTGCCTTTCAAAAAGGTGAACCGACCTTACAGGGCTTTAGTGCTGCATGCAGGTTTGTTTATCAGGTTTGACACAGAGACAAAAAGTAAGAAGCGACGATGAACATACCACATTTGGTAGCGCTGGTATTGACCACATTCACGTCGGTGCTTATTGCTTTAAAGTTTCTGGTGTGGGACTATCGCTTTGAATATCTCTTGCCAGAGAGAGGCTATAGTCTGATCGTCAATATGCATTTCTGGGAGGGAGAGGAGGGCGTACGCATTTCCACGTGGCTTCCTGCTAATGATGCAAGGCAATTGGTGGATAACATATCGTTTGAGAACATGGGCATTCCGATTCATGTGGAGCCAACAGAATATGGCACCCGCGCAATATGGGAGGGCATGCCACCCAGTTCAACAGGAAAAATTGCTTATAATGCAGTGTTAAGGCTCAAAGCAGTGCGGTATGTCTTGCCCGATTCCGTGCCTATAACCGAACCCAGAATGCCGACTCTGAAGGAATTTCTTCGTGAAACACCAACCATTCAGGTTAATCATCCTGCGATTGTTAGCCTGCACGATAGTCTGGCACCCAGAACCAATAATTTGATTGCACATGTGAAACGCTTTTATGAATATGTGGCAAGTTTTGAAAATCGCCCCTTTAAGGGAACTACCGATGCCGTTACTGCTGCTTTGCTTGAGGAGGCTTCGTGCAATGGAAAGAGCAGGTTGCTGGTTGCCCTGCTACGACGCAGTAAAATTCCCGCACGGCTCGTCGGTGGAATCGTCCTGACTGCAGGACGCAAAAGAACCGCTCACCAGTGGGTGGAAGCATTCATTCAGGGAGTATGGGTGCCCCTTGACCCAACCAACCATCATTTTGCTTATTTGCCTGAAAATTATTTGAAACTTTACGTGGGTGACCAACCCCTGTTCTCGTTCAAGAAAGGCATGGGCTTCAGATATGAGTTTGAAATTCAATACATTACCCTTCCGAATCGGTTCTTTGCCCAACATCTTACTGAACATCCCTTTAATGCCTACAAGGCATGGAAAGCCTTTCAGGAAAACGGAATTCCACTGTCGTTGTTGACTATTGTGTTGATGCTTCCCGTTGGCGCAATCGTCATCTCTATATTCAGAAACGTAGTTGGAATGCAAACCTTTGGCACCTTCCTGCCTGCACTCATCGCCGCAGCCAGCGTCACTACTGGACTCACCTACGGACTCATCGGTTTCCTGACGGTAATCACACTGGTCAGCATACTTTACTATCCCCTTGAAAAATGGCACATCACTCACAACCCACGAATGAGTATTATGATGGTTGCTGTGGTCAGTGCATTGCTTACTTCAGGCTGGCTTGCTCAGCAGTTTGACATTAGCAACATCACCTATCTGGCACTCTTCCCGGTTGCTGTCCTGACTATTACTGCCGAACGGATGGCTCAAACAATCATGGAAGACGGGCTCAAGAAAGCCCTGTGGGTAACAGTGCAGACCGCTTTTGTTATCATCGTGGTTTATGAAATCATGACCCTGACTTCCCTGCAAAGTTTTTTCCTTGCAATGCCCGAACTATACCTTGTGCTTGTGAGCATAGGGCTTGTGCTGGGCAGATGGACAGGAATAAGATTGTTTGAATACTGGAGGTTCAGGCACCTGATGAAAAACCTGTAAGTACCAGATGGCAGGCTGGAAAGCATGGATCCGAAGGTTCAAGCGATTACACAGGGAACTATTGTCTATTAATCGTAGAAACATAGAATATGTTTACCCCTGCAACCCAAGGCAATTTTACGCCCTTGCCGATGACAAAGTGCTAACGAAACACTGGCTGAAGGAACTGGATATTCCCGTAGCAGACACCTACATGATTGTGGAATCATTTGCTGACATCGGTCGTGCAATTCAGAAGTTAAAAACGCTGGACAATGCAGTCATTAAGCCTGCGCGTGGACGTGGTGGAGGAGGCATTATGCTGGTCGTCAATAAAAATGACACATTGCAAACACCTTCCGGCAAACCCTTATCAGAACAGTTGATCCGACAACACCTTGCTGACATCATTTTTGGTAATTACAGTTTCGGCTTGAGTGATAGGGCAATTATTGAAGAATTTATTGTGCCACATCCTGTTTTCAGAGAAATTTTTCCTGAAGGAGTTCCCGATATTCGTGTGATTGTATATTACGGCACACCAGTCCTTGCAATGGTGCGCATTCCTACTGTCCGTTCTGGAGGCAGGGCAAACCTGCATCAAGGAGCAATGGGAGTAGGACTGGACTTGCAAACGGGACGAATGCTTCATGGGCTATGGAACGGCAATTACGTATCACACCATCCCGACACAGGAAAGCAGATTGAAGGTATCCAGTTGCCCTATTGGAATGAAGTGCTAAAGATTTCCCGCAATATTGGTTCAAATTCACCCCTTAAGTATCTTGGAATAGACATTGTTTTAAGCCACAATAAGCCTATAGTTATGGAAATTAACGTCAGACCGGGACTAGAAATCCAGAACATTAACAAAAAGGGTTTAAGAGCCCTGCTGGAAGCAATCAAACCTGTATGTAAATCATAGCAGTCAAGGACTTAAAACCTGTTGTATAACGTTCTACATTAGTGCAATGAATGTTCATTAGGATTGATACGGCACACGGAAGAGTGTCTGTTAACTTGGTGTTGCCCGAATTTATTGCTTCTTTAGGAAAATCGCTACTTTCCCTAAAGAAATTTTCGCCGTGGAGTCTTCTGCAAGATATACGAAGTATTAACAAGAGTTATGTATCATTTTAGACTGTTTGAAAATATTGCCCATCAAATCAATAATATTGATGATACAGAAATAGTTGAACAGTACATTAATGCACTGGTTTATGGACAAAACGATGATGATTACACGTTGTTTGACTTGCTATTAGATATTGATGAGATTTATCAAAGAACACCGTTCTTGTTATTTGGCATCCGAAGAAAACTAAAAAAGTCAAAGGAAATACTTGCTAACACAATATCCCTACTTGTTGATAAGGATGTTGACTTAAACCCGTCAGAAGACGAAAAGAATACGATAGTCCCATGT
>WFXT01000087.1 GCA_015490475.1 Bacteroidota bacterium | reverse complement strand
ATCAAATACTGTTGTTAGCGATGATGGGATAAATTTTACGTTTCATGATACTACAACAAGGTACGATCCTATTAATAGTAAATGTGTTATAGAGGGAGATCAGACACCTTTTACCGGTTCATTCAGTTTTACGGTTAATAAAGATGGTACATATAACTATACTGCATCTGCAGGCACCTCTAGAGAGGAAGGCAGTGGATATTGGAGGTGGGGAGATGCAAAGAAGAATAAAGTAAATGTTATATTTGATATGTCTTATTCAGCATGTACTTTAGCAAATATGTTAGAACCGGATAATGCTGATAATATTATTGCGGGTCAATGGTTTATAGAGAGGTTGTCATCTAAAGAGCTCATTCTTGTAGTTAAATGCTCTAATACTTATGTTGATGGTAACAGGACAGTGACTACTACTAGATATATTAAGTTGGTTTTCTCTAAGGCTAAGAAAAAGTAAATAATTACATCCAGCAAGGATAGTGAATAGGAGAATAGACTACAGAGATTTTATCTTGTGTATTTGTGTAGTGTTGATTTGGAATAATATGGATGCCCTGAATTATTTTGCCTTTTTCCTTTAAGTTTGCAAAAAACGACGCCTATGAACAAATTTAAGGTTGCTGTTATTGGAGGAGGCACTATGGGAAATGGGATTGCACATGTTTTTGCTCTCAATGGTTATCAAGTTGCTCTGGTTGATGTGAGTGAAGAGGCACTTCAGCGTGCACTGGCAACCATTGAGAAAAATCTTAATAGACAACTAAAGAAGGGTATAATAACGGAGAACGACATAAAAACAACTCTGGAGAGAATATCTACATTTACGTCATTGGAAGAAGCGGTGAAAGATGTTAGGTTGGTTGTTGAAGCGGTTCCAGAAAACAAGCAACTCAAATTGGACATTTTTAAACGTCTTGACGCCAACGCTCCAGAAAATGCAATATTAGCGTCTAATACTTCGTCAATACCAATCACAGAGTTGGCAAGTGCCACAAGCAGACCTTCCAAGGTGATTGGTATGCACTTTATGAATCCTGTCCCTGTAATGAAATTGGTAGAAGTTATTAGGGCTTATCAAACAGATGATGAAACAACAAGCTTTGTAATTGAGACAGCAAAAGATTTAGGGAAAGTGCCTGTTGAAGTAAACGACTATCCGGGATTTATATCCAACAGAGTGCTTATTCCTATGATTAATGAAGCAATATATGCATTATGGGAAGGTGTTGCTGGTGTTGAGGAAATTGATACAGTAATGAAATTGGGCATGAACCACCCGATGGGTCCACTACAACTGGCAGATTTTATTGGATTAGACGTAGTATTGGCTATATTAGAAGTTCTTTATGAGGGCTTTAAGCAGGATAAATATGCACCCTGCCCACTGCTCGTAAATATGGTCAGAGCTGGTAAGTTAGGGGTTAAAACTGGAGAAGGATTCTATATCTATAATGGAAAGGAAAAGGAAGTTTCCCCTTCATTTCGGAAATAGAAATGATTTCCTTACTTTTGAAAACAGGAATTAGAATAACAACAAAATAGAAGTTGTATGAGAAGAATAGCAACAGTAGTAATTTGTGGTTCACTGGCGACAAGTGTGACACAAGCACAGATAACCGTTTCGCCAGATAATATGCCTGTTCCTGGAACCGTTGTTGTTTATCAAGTTGACACTCTTGCTTCTTCGTCATTATGGACTACACCATCTTCTGTAGCACAAAACTGGGATTTTTCTGCAATAGCAAATCATCTCAGAGATACTGTTGAAATTTATGACCCAGCATCAACTGGATTTGGTTCAGACTTTCCAGATGCTTACTATGCTATACCGCAGGGTTTTGCCTTTGCAGAAGTCTTTGTTTTCTTCAGAAGGGACACTATTGCCGGAACGGTGATCGATTCTTCTATCGGGGTTGCAGGATATCTGGATATTCAACCATTTTTTAGTGGATACATTTCTGAGCAGGCACTGGATGGCGAGCAATTTATCTATGCACCTATTACCTATAATGATTACCTTACTACGGACGGTCATTACTTAATCAACATCAGTGATGGGGTTGGCATTGACACTATTGTTCATGTGTTTACAGAACGACGCGATTCTGTTGATGCCTTTGGTACTGTGATAACTCCTGCGGGAACGTTTGACGTAATCAGGCTCAGTGGCTATCAAGTTTTCAGAATGGTTGTAGAAGTAACGGGATTTGGCTCCTTCCCTGTTCTTGCTGATACTGTCTATAGACAAACCTTCCTAACAGATTCTGCTGGTTATACTATGCCTATAGCAATGCTTGAGATGAGAATAGTGAATCAGGATACTTTCTATACTGCTCGTGCCCTTGCTAATTACAATAATGTTAAACCTGTTGCATTTTTTGTGGCTACAGATACTGATGTTGTCGTGGGTGAACCAATTGTTTTTGTAAATAGTAGTTCTGGAGCAACTTCATTTAAATGGTACTTTGGAGACGGAGATTCAAGCACCATCTCAACACCGCAAAAAGTATATAATGCTCCCGGACAATATACTGTTACCTTAATTGCTTCCAATGGTTTTGCTTCCGATACGCTCACAAGGGTTAATTACATAGAAGTATGGAATGTCCCTGTTGCTGACTTCATATATTCGCCAGATACACCTAAGGCACAAGTGGATACTGTTAGATTCACCAATTTATCCACTAATGCAACTTCTTACTTATGGAACTTTGGAGACGGAACCACTTCTACAGATACCAATCCATCACACGTGTATCCTCTTGGAGGTACATATCGTGTCAGACTTTTTGCCAGCAATCCGGGAGGCACTGATTCCGTGGAAAAAGCAATAGTAGTGGCATCTGTTAATAGTGTAGTAACTATTGATGGTTATGGTATTGAACTCTATAGAACCACTCCTGATAAATTACTGATTAAAAATGTCAAATCAAATGGGTTAAGGTTTAATATTAAGGTGTATCTAATGGACGGCAAAGAATTGGCAAGCATTACTCTTGTCGGCAGGGATCAGGTAGTAGTATCTGTTCCTGAGGAGCCTGTCGTAGTCGTTATTTCCGAAGGAGAAGAATTAATTGAAAAGATGGTTCGTTGATTAAGCAACAGTTTATTATGCCGGTTTATGGTTTACACTATTCAGAACAGGTCAAAATGACCTATTCTTCAGTGTATCTTCTTCCAAAATTTGATGCCTATGTTAAAGAAAATTTTAAGTTTAATAACAAGAATAAGAATTTCGCCGATGGTAAATCGTCTGGCAGAGGAGATTAACGAATTAGCAGAGAAGCATCCAGCGATAGAAGATTTGGTTTCTAAGATATTTGAACTTTCTGACCGTGAGAAATCAATAGGAAAGCCATTTTACGTTAAGTCAGAATTATCTTCTATTTTAAAGGACTTTCGGCTTAGTGAGTTTAAGCCTACAGTGGTCGTAGTCCTTGGTGATGCTACGATATCAGAACTATTTTTGATTAGTCAGATAGCATCCGCTAATGCTACTATCATTAGTGTAAGGGATTCTCAACTTTCTGCTAAGGAATTGGCGTTTTATGAAGCACTTATGGATAGGATTCTATATGGAAAACAAGAATTCGTCTTAGTAGAAGGAGGTTCGTGCAACAATAATGTTGTGCATAAGGTCGGGAAGATTATAAAGAAATTTGGCAGGAAGTATGTTGATTTATTATGGTTTTCCAGCTTGGGCACCTTTAAAGACTTTGTCAAATGTATAAAGGGTTATTATCCTTATCTGCGTAAGAATTCCAGGATTGTCTTGTCAGGCATACGGGCAGATAAACCTAAGGAGAATATAGAGGGTGCTAAAATTTGGCATAATGTTAAAAAATTGTTTAAAACACAGGAATACCTTGCAAGAAATCCAAGTGAAGTAAGAGAATATATTGGTTCTGCCCTAGGTGGTGGCATTGGTGTTGTAGTTTGGGATCCCAAAGATAGTGCTTTAAAAGCCTTGGGTATAGAACCAGAAGGTAAATCAAAAAAGAAGCAAACTAAGGGACAGAAAAATCAAAAGAAAGGCGGGAAACAACCTCAAGCATATTCTTCAAGGAGAAAAAGAAAATGAGCCATCTAAACAAGCATCAACGAAGAAGCTATATAGTCAGCATACAGCTTGCCTTGGGGTGTAAGGAAAAGCCTGTCGTTGTCTAATTTTAACAAATTAGCCTCTATAAATGGTTGTGTAGCACTAATGAGATGTGAGATGAAACTTTTAGGAAAAAGTTTTCTGAGTAATTTAATATCTATGCCCCACATTGTTCTCAAATTGTTGAGAATGCTCTCGTTGTAGAACTCTTTCTGAGATAAAGGAAATTCAAAGGATGCCATTGGTGGTGGCAAATAATTATTAAGATATGCCTTTATCCATATGTATATGTTTCGTTTATTGATACGTCGCCATCTGATTCCGTATCCGTTTGTCCATGAGCCGTGTGCTCCAGCCCCTGCATTAAACACATTTTCATTGTTCCAGTATAGCAGATTGTGTTTACTATAAAACTTTTCTGAGCTGGCAAAGTTTGAGATTTCATATTGAACATATCCATTGTCATTTGCCCAGTGGATGAGCATTTCAAATAAGGATGCCTGAAGGTCTTCAGAAATAGAGAGTTTATTATGCTTTGCTAGAACACCGAAAAGGGTTCTGTTCTCAATAGTTAGCATATAAGCGGAGAAATGAGGAACTTCCAATTGTTTGATGGTTTGAAGGGTTTGCAATAGGGTTTGATTAGATTGTTCTGGTAAGCCATAAATTATATCTACCGACACATTTTCAATAATTTTCTTTAGTGATTCAATACTTTGTATGGCTTGTTTACTGGTGTGTTGACGTCCCAAGAAGGACAGCTCTGCATCATTGAAAGATTGGACTCCAACACTGATTCGGTTGATAGGAGAAGCACTAAGTAACCTAATAAATTCTTCGTTTACATCTTCTGGATTAACTTCCACTGTCCATTCAGCATTTCTGACAATTGAAAATTCTTTGGTTATGTAATTAAGAATTCCTTCCAGATTTTTAATTGGGAAAAATGAAGGTGTTCCACCACCAAAGTAGATGGTCAAAAGTTGAGGATTAAATCTTTGTTTCAAATAATGCAGTTCATTTTTCAGTGCCCGATAATATTCATCAATCCACTTTCTGTTTGTGGTTATAAAGAAGTCGCAGTATGGACATTTGCGCCTGCAAAATGGTATGTGTATATAAAGCCCAGCTTTTAAGTTATTCATTTAGTCAATTGTCCTATTTTCTCTATGCGTCGTTGATGCCTTCCACCTTCAAATGACGTTTCAAGAAATGTTTTAACTATTTGATGAGCCGTGTAAACAGGAGTAAACCATCCCGAAAGACATAGTACGTTAGCATTGTTATGAGCGCGAGCCAATTGTGCCAGTTCAACATTCCAGCATAGAGCAGCACGGATGTGTGGAAACTTGTTCATTGATATGCATATTCCATTACCCGAACCACATATGGCTATTCCAAATGCATTGGTGTCCTTTTGCAAAGCGTCTGCCAAACGTTTGGCATAGTCTGGATAATCCACAGAGTCGAGGTTCGTAGTGCCAAGGTCTTCAAAGTCAATTCCGTTGCGCTTTAAGAAGTCAATAATACCTAACTTCAATGGGAAACCAGCGTGATCAGATGCTAAGTAAACCTTCATAGCAGTGTTTATTTACCAGCCGAAAGATAAGCACTCTTGAATAATTCATAGGAGGGCTTATGAAAAGCAGGTATTCTATCCTTCCTTTGGGTCCACAAATCTACTATGTTTTTTATACCATCTTCAAGTTTGACCAGAGGTCGCCGGAGGATTGAAAGCATCTTTGTGATATCAGGCTTCCTGCGTAAGATTTCCCCTTCCTTGCGTGGAGGAACGATGGTTATGGGTGACTGGGAACCAGTGATTTTCCTTATTGTTTCTGCCAGCTTTATCATGGTTATTTCCTCATTGTTTCCAATGTTAATGATTGTGTTAGTCATCAAGTTGTTATAAAAAATCTTCAAAATTGTTTCAATAGTGTCTGAAATGTAGCAAAATGTTCTTGTCTGGGAGCCGGGACTATGAACTGTAATGGGTTTGCCTGATAGTGCTTGTCTTATGAAACGGCTTATTACGAAGTCATCGCTTTGTCTTGGACCATATGTGTTAAAGAACCTGAAAATTGTATATGGCAAACCAAATTCTGCACCGTATGTTTTTATAATTACTTCAGAAATATTTTTTACTGCTGCATATGGCAATCGTGCATTTATTGGTGTAGTATCTTCCTTTTGAGGAACTTCAAACGGGTCGCCATATACTTCTGACGAGGATGCATAAAAAATCTTTTTTACGTGATGCTTAACACATAACTTAACAACGTTTTTAGTTCCTTCCATGTCTTCCAGAACTAACAATGGATTATTTAAGGTGCGTTCAACACCAACAACCGCGGCAAAGTGGAAGACATACTCGGGCTCATATTTTGCAAACACCTCAGCGAGACTATTGTAATTATTGACATCCACTAACTCAAATTGCCAGTTTTTTAATTCTGGTGATGGCAAAAATTCCCTTCTTCCGGTTAATAAATTGTCAACAATCACTACATAGTTTGATTGGTCTGCAACAAGCGCTTCAGCTAATGAACTGCCGATGAAACCAGCACCCCCAGTGATTAAAATTTTGGGCATAATGATTACAAATATAAAGAAAAAACTTAAATTAGCCTAATCGCCTTCAGTTTCAAGAAAGAGAATCTTCTTCTAATAAGGAGAGTAAGTATTCCCCGTATCCGCTTTTTATAAAGCGTTGTGCCAGTGTGCGAAGTTGTTCTGCATCTATCCAACCTTGTCTATAGGCAACTTCCTCAACACATCCTATTTTGAATCCCTGTCTCTGTTCTATAATTTGCACGAATTGTGATGCTTGCATCAATGCATCAAACGTCCCTGTGTCCAACCATGCTGTTCCTCGTGGCAAAATTTCCACTTTCAATTTGCCTCGTTTCAAATATTCCCTATTCACATCCGTTATTTCCAGTTCGCCACGAGCAGAGGGCTTTATTGTCTTGGCTATTTCTACAACTTCATTATCATAGAAATATAGCCCCGGCACAGCATAATATGAAATAGGTTCCTTGGGTTTTTCAATCAGGTCAACGGGATTACCGTTTTTGTCGAAAACAACCACGCCATAGGGACGAGGGTCCTTGACCCTATAGGCAAAAATTATTGCACCATCAGGATTATAGCAACGTTTCAATTGTCTGCCCATCCCTGAACCGTAAAAAATATTGTCGCCTAGAATTAAAGCAACACTATCATCACCGATAAAATCTTCACCAAGGATGAATGCATCAGCAATTCCTCGTGGCTGATCCTGAATTTTATATTTAATGGAAATGCCCCATTGGGAGCCATCACCTAACAGTCTCTGGAAAGCAGGAGTGTGCTCTGGAGTGCTTATTACAAGAAAATCCCTTATTCCAGCAAGCATTAAAGTTGATAAAGGATAATAAATCATTGGTTTGTCGTAAACAGGCATTAGTTGTTTGCTCATTGCCAGAGTCAGAGGATAGAGTCGGGTTCCAAGACCACCAGCTAGAATGATTCCTTTCATTTACAGATTATTTGGGTGTAAAGATATAAAAATTAGTGCCTGCGAGTTATAAAATAGGCAGTAAGGGATGTGGTAAGCAATCCAGCAAGTAAGAAAAGCGTTCCAATGCGTATGTCCCCAATTCCATAAGCAATGTCCTTGTATATAAGCATAAACCTAACAAAAATTCCAAAGTAAAATAGCGTTATCAATAGTACTATAGGTTTAAGAAATCGTGATGGAGCAATGATTGTGGCACCATATAGAAACATTAGTATTGCCCACATTAGTGTTCCAGCAGGGTCCCTCTCAAGGGAATAGTCTTTCACTAAAGGAAAATAGAATAATCCTATTGTGGTACCCAATGAAAGAGCCCATACAAGAGAAATAGCCTTTGGTTTCATGTTCTATGGCAATTAATTGACAAAACTACATACTTTCATAGAACTTTAACAGTACGTTCAACGTTGCTACTAATAGGATAAAACTGACTTTATGGCAGTAGCACCAAAAACAATAGAAGACACGGAAATCCTTCCAAAAGGCAAAGTTTACATTGAGACCTACGGTTGTCAGATGAACTTCAATGATAGTGAGATTATTGCTGCAATTCTCAAACATCATAAATACGAAATAACAGATAAACCAGAGGATGCAGATGTTGTCCTTCTTAATACGTGTGCTATCAGGGAAAAAGCAGAAGAAAGAGTTTTGCAAAGAATAAAGGAACTTTCAGCGTATAAAAAAAGACGCAAACCACATATGCTTCTTGGAGTTTTGGGATGTATGGCTGAACGTATGAGAGACCAACTCTTTGAAAGGGAGAAGTTAGTAGATATAGTCTGCGGACCTGATGCCTATCGTTCCTTGCCTGTACTTATAGACGAGGCTGCAACAGGTCAGAAGGCAGTTAATGTCTTGCTATCTCGCGAAGAAACCTACGAGGATATAATGCCCGTAAGACTTCATTCAAATGGTGTTACTGCTTTTGTATCTATAATGAGAGGGTGCAATAATATGTGTACTTTTTGTGTAGTGCCCTTCACGAGAGGAAGGGAAAGGAGTAGAAATCCTTATTCAATAGTAAAAGAAGTTGATGAATTAATTGCTCAAGGATATAAGGAAGTCACATTGCTCGGACAAAACGTGGATTCCTATAGATGGACAGACCCCAATACGGGAGAGGTTGTCACTTTTGCTATGTTATTGGAAATGGTTGCTCAGCGTTCACCATGGCTTCGTGTACGTTTTTCTACATCGCATCCTAAGGATATGACAGATGATGTGCTGGATGTGATGGCTCGCTATCCAAACATATGTAAGCACATACATCTGCCGGTGCAGTCGGGGAGCACACGAATATTACAACTTATGCGACGAGGCTATTCCCGTGAATGGTACCTTAATCTTGTGAATAAAATTAGAACTGCCATTCCTGATGTTGCTCTATCAACAGATATTATTGCAGGATTTTGTACTGAAACAGAGGAAGACCATCAGCAAACACTCTCTTTAATGGAGGAAATCAAATTTGATCAGGCATTTATGTTTCGCTATTCTGAGCGACCGAATACGTATGCCGCACGTAAATTGAAGGATGACGTGCCCCATGAAGTAAAAATCAGGAGACTCAACGAAATCATTGAATTGCAAAGAAAACATAGTCTTGAAAGAAATAAGGCAGAAATAGGAAAAGTAAGGAGAATCCTCGTGGAAGGAAAAGCCAGAAGGTCGGAAAAGCAATTATTTGGCAGAACAACTCAAAACAAAGTGGTTGTTTTTCCCGCACAAGAAGATATAAAACCGGGAGACTATATTGATGTTCTGATAGAATCGGCAACCTCTGCTACTTTATTTGCCTCTAAGGTGCGTAAAGTCCAAGATATTAACGAACCTGAATATGTTAACTGATGAAGCCACAACGCATCACTCCGGATTTGCTTCAAGAAGTTAAACGACGCTTCGGCATAGTGGGTAATTCCCCTGCTATTAACGGTGCCCTTGCTAAGGCAATTCAAGTTGCACCAACCGATTTGACAGTTTTGCTTCAGGGAGAAAGTGGTGTTGGAAAAGAAGTGTTTGCCCGTTTGATACACAATCTGAGTAAGCGAAGACACAAGCCTTATGTGGCAGTTAACTGTGCTGCTATTCCCGAAGGGACTATGGATTCGGAACTTTTTGGACACGAAAAAGGAGCTTTCACGGGAGCTGTAGAGTCACGAAAGGGATACTTTGAATATGCGGACGGTGGAACGATATTTTTGGATGAGGTCTCTGAAATGCCTTTTGAAACACAGGCTAAGTTGCTCAGGGTCCTTGAAACAGGAGAATTTATGCGAGTTGGGTCGTCTCAGACCAGACGGACAGATGTCAGGGTAATAGCTGCTTCTAACAAGGATCTGGAAAAATTAGTTGATCAGGGAAAATTCAGAGAGGATTTATACTATCGGCTTAGTGTAGTGCCCATCAGAATTCCGCCATTACGTGAGCGTGGCGAAGATATTATTCTGTTGTTTAGAAAATTTGCAGGAGATTTTGCAGATAAATATGGTATTGAGCCCCTGGAGTTGACACCCGATGCGGAAGAATTCTTGCTTCAATATCCCTGGCCCGGAAATGTTAGACAATTAAAGCACCTTGTGGAGCAACTGACTGTTCTGCTTCCAGATAGAATAGTAACAAGGAGAATTCTGGAGGAGAACTTGCCAAAGCGTAATGATATACTTCCAGCCCTGCGCAGCCAGGAACTGTTGCCAATCGTTTCAGCATCACCTCATTCAGCATCAATTATGGGTACTACTAACCAATCCATAGACATGCTTCCTGTCCTATTCAGAATGTACAATGACATACAGGAAATAAAAGGAGTTTTAGCAGACTTATGGGAACAGGTCAGAAGCAAAAGTATTTTGCCCCCACCGGAACAACAGCAACAAGAAGAGGATGATGAAGTCATACCAATTGAAGAGATGGAGAAGCGACTAATCATAAAGGCTTTGAAAAAATTCAATGGACGACGTAGGGATGCAGCCAAAGCATTGGGTATCTCTGAGCGAACTCTATATCGTAAAATAAAAGAATACAACATTGAGATTTAGTTTGCTTCTGATAGTGGCATTAGTTGTTGGGTCGTGTGGAGTATATTCCTTTACAGGAGTTACTTTTCCACCCGAAGTTAAGAGTGTGTATGTCGCCCCCGTTGAAAATACAGCCCCCAACTCACCAAGTCAGGTTGATTTTTTGCTCAATGAAGCCATTAAAGACAATTTCCTTAAGTTTTCTGAATTAAGCATAAGCGAGACTACGGCAGACTTGAATATATATGCAAGAATTATTGGATATGACATTACGTCTGTTGCCCCATCGCAAGATCAGGCTTACCAGACTCGTGTAACAATGCGAGTTTCTGTTAAGTATATTCAGAAAGTTCCACAAGAGAAAGAATGGACGCGTTCTTTTAGTAGGTTTATAGATATTCCTTCCGAACAGGAGTTAGCACAGGTGGAACAAGAGGTCATAGAAGAACTAATCCGTCAGATAGCAAATGATATTTTCTATGGGGCAGGGCAGGACTGGTGAGGGAAAGGGTTTATTGCCAGAGCCATATTCTAAAGAATATGCATATCAATGGTTAGATAGGTGCCCTTCTGATTCTATAGTGCATCTGGTTATATGCTTGAATTATTTAACGGAGGGCAAGGAACCACCAGAAAATCACGTTATTATGCTAAGTCCTGCTATTAGGAAAATGATAGCAGAGAAATGGTATGAAAAACAAATTGAGCGACAGTTAAAAATCTATTTTCCAGAAGCATTTAAGGAGCAAAAATTGAGTAAAGACAAAGTATCTGAAAGTGCTGAAAGGATAATTAGTGAGGTAAAAGATAGTGAAAAACATGGGGAAGAACCTGAAGGAAGAAAGCAAAGCGCTTCAAGTGCCGAAGAGAAAATCACCGCTCAAAAGAAAGTGGAATCAACAGGAAAAGCAGAAACTTCAAAACATTTGAATGAAACAGAAGCATCTGAGGAGATAAGTGGTATTAAGAGACCTTCAAGAATTAGCGTGTTTCCCAAGGAAAAAGGAGCAAGGTCGGTAAAGGATGAGAAAAAACCTACTGCGAAGGACCCATTTGCAGAAAAGAGAACATTTCTGGAGTGGATTGAATTTCTTGCCAGCAGACATCCAGCAAGAAAGCCCAAAACACCCGAAAAATCACACAGCGATGCAAAACAGGAAGATCAAATACAACAAATTAAACAATTGCTCAAAGAGCTTTCGCCACGCCATAGAGGAAACCAATCTTCCTCAAAGGAAACTATAGTAAGTGAAAGATTAGCACAGCTTTATGAACAACAGCAAAAGTGGGAGGAAGCACTGGAAATTTACAAAGCCCTAATTTTGCATAAACCACATAAGAAAGATTACTTTGAGAAGAAAATTGAAGAAATTAAACGCAAAATAGGAGAGTGATGTACACATTCTTAGCAATATTGGTGGTCATTGCAAGCATTCTGCTAATAGCAGTAGTCCTGATACAAAATCCTAAGGAAGGAGGTTTGTCGGCAGGCTTTGGAGCTGGATTTTCTCAGCAAGTGTTTGGCATTCAACAAACAGCAGACGTGCTTGAAAAAGCAACATGGTCAATAATGGGATTCATCGCTGCATTAGCAATATTCATGTATTTCATCCTACCTAATCAAGTGCAATCAACTGTTACAGAACCTATAATTCCTACTACAACACAGATGCCGACGAATATACCAACACAAACTTCCGTTCCTGCCCAACAACAAGCAGGGCAGCAAGCAGGACAACAGCAACTTCCACAGCAACCTCAGAATCAATAATATAGCCATTGTTTTGAGTTTCAAAATCAGTCTGCTCAGATGTCAGACAGCAAAAGGGTTGTCAGTGGAATTAGACCAACGGGAGATTTGCATCTTGGAAACTATTTCGGAGCTATTAAAAACTTTATTGAACTGCAGGGAAAGTATGATTGCTATTTCTTTGTTGCCGACCTGCATGCCCTCACAACGCATCCCAATCCCGAAAATCTTGCAAGAAACATAAGGCATACTCTCATTGTGTATCTGGCAAGTGGAGTGGACCCTGACAAAGCAACCTTATATGTTCAAAGTGATATTCCTGAAATTCCTGAGTTGTATGTTTATCTGAACATGATTGCTTATAAGGGGGAATTAGAGCGATGTCCAACCTTTAAGGAAAAAGTTAGACAACATCCAGATAACGTGAATGCTGGTCTGTTGACCTATCCCGTTCTTATGGCTGCTGACATATTGATACACAGGGCACACTATGTACCAGTTGGTAAAGACCAGATTCCACATCTTGAATTAACGAGGACTTACGCCCGTAGGTTCAATAATCTGTACAATGTTTCAATTTTTCCTGAGCCAGAACCTTATCACTTTATGGGAGAGCCGATTAAAGTTCCCGCACTGGATGGAACGCCCAAAATGTCCAAGACGGGAGCGTCAGACAAGGGAGTTATTTTCCTTACTGACCCGCCAGAGGTGGTTCGTCGTAAGATAATGCGTGCTGTTACCGATAGTGGTCCACAACAACCTAATATGCCAATCTCAGAGCCTATTCAGAATTTGCTTACCCTTTTGAGATTAGTAGGTGGAGAAGAGGAAGCAGACTACTTTGTGGAACAATACAAGAAGGCTACAATTAGATATGTTGACCTGAAAAAGACTCTTGCAGACAAGACAATAGAGTTTTTGAAACCCATTCAGGAGCGAATTCAAGAATATGAGAATAATCCCTTTCTATTAAAACAAGTGGTGGAAAAGGGAATAGAGAAGGCACGAGAAAGTGCTCAGAAAACAATGGAATTGGTGAGAGATGCTATTGGTATCCGTAAACTTTACTAAATGAGCAATCTGGAACGACAGGGCAAGTTAATAGCTATAGCGGGCAACATAGGTAGCGGGAAAACCTCTCTGGCTAAATTACTTGAGAAGTATCTGAAATGGAACGTGTTCTATGAATTGCCTGATGATAATCCCTATATTTTTGATTTTTACAAAGACATGAATCGGTGGTCCTTCCATCTACAAATTTTTTTCCTGCAACAGAGATTTAATCATGTAATGAAAATCATCAAGCAACCCGGCATTTCCGTCATTGATAGAACAATATATGAAGATGCTTATGTGTTTGCTAAGACTCTCTATGAAAAGGGACTTATGGACCCACGTGATTACACTACTTATACACGATTATTTGATGCTATGGTTGACTTGATTCCTTATCCCGACGTTGTTGTTTACCTGAAAGCATCTGTGCCAACGCTCGTGGACCAAATATATAAGCGAGGGAGACCCTATGAGCGGTTTATTGACCTTGATTATCTCGCTACACTAAATGAAAATTACGAGCAGTGGATTAAAGAGTTTATGAAGACTAAAAAGAGCAAGGTTTTGGTTATTGATATGGACAGGACCAACTTTGTGGATAATGAAGACCAAAGAAATCAAGTGTTGGAAAGGATAAGGACTGCTGTTCAGGGCTTGTTTGATAAAGTTGAATAATACTTTTGGCACATTTTTTGTCTTTGGGCATCACAAATCTAAAATCCCATTGCCATGAAGATTGTGGCACTTATAATTCTGGCTCTTGTTTCAACTGTTAAAATCAGTGCACAACACATAATGCATCATCCTGTTAGTGTCGGAACATATCAAGTTTATGAATACGGAGATGATTACTACTTAGTTGTTGATGCGTGGCGTAATCCACATGAAGGAGTAATAATGTTTTCAGAGCCACAGGGGGCTTTCGTGCAGATTTTTAAGGGCAGGAGATTGCTTGTGCAAGGGACAGGTCCTTTATCTGCTAAATTTGTTATGCCCGGTAAATATACAATAATAGTGAGGCTTCCCGGTGGTTTTGTTTGGGGACATACATTCTATGCTAAGCCGGGATTTAAATATATTGTTGGTTTTACAGGAGGGTATGTAAATGATGGGTCATACTATCCGGAGCCTGTTTCTGACTATGAATTTGCGATGATTATGAGTCAATTAAGGAGTGAACCATTTTCCAGTAATAGGTTGAGACTTTTGAAATCAATTGTTGCATCGGGACACTATTTCACTGTTAATCAGGCTATGGAAATAGCAAGGTTATTTGAATTTGATTCATATAGACTAAGAGCATGTAAGGTCCTTTTCCCTGCTCTTATTTACCCACAGGATGCCTATATGTTAACTTCAGTGTTTGAATTTGATAGCACAAAAAGGAGGTGGCTACACTGGCTTCGTGAACAGGGATATTGAAACCTACGCGTTTTACATATACATATGCTCTGTTTAACTTTGAACTATGAAGAGGATTTCTTTTCTGCATGTAATTGAGCCATATAATGAACTTGAGCCAATAGATGATAATAACCTACCCGATGACCCTTTTGATTTGTTTAGTAGATGGTCAAAAGAAGCCATTGTGAGTGTTGACATGCCACATGCTGTCAGTCTTGCTACCGCAGACCCGACGACAGGCAAACCATCGTGTAGAATAGTGTTGATCAAAGAAGTTACGCCAGAAGGATTTAAATTTTACACTAACTACCTGAGCAGGAAAGGAAAAGAAATTGAGAAGAATCCCTATGGGGCAATTACTTTCTTCTGGATGCCCTTATACAGACAAATTAGGGTAGAAGGACAAATAGAAAAACTTCCTTCTGAAGAAAGCGATGCCTATTTTAAGAGCAGACCAAGGGCAAGCCAGATTTCGGCATGGGCTTCAAAACAGAGTGAAAGGGTGTCTTCCAGAGATGAACTCACAAGAGCCTTTTATGAGGAATATGAAAGGTGGAAGGGTAAAGAAGTTAAAAGACCAGATTGGTGGGGAGGATATATACTTATTCCTGATAGGTGGGAATTCTGGCAGGGGCATCCTTCCAGATTGCATGACAGGATTGAATATATTAGAACTGAACACGGATGGCAAAGACATAGATTATTTCCTTGATGTATGGGTTTGCCAGTGAATGAGAGATCGTGGAGGCACTATTTATTGCATAAATCTTTACGCTTTGGTGAAATTAGTGTAGAAGATGTTGATGCCTATATTGTAATTCCTGCTTTTGCAGAAGGTTATCCCATTAAAGCACTGGAATCATTGAAGGAATGTGCAGTAGGGACTTTCAGGGTGGAGGTCGTCCTTGTTTTGAATATACCCAAAGATGCAAATACGGAAGAAAAACAACTACATGTTAAGACTATCAGAGGGATAAGGAATTTTCGGGAACCGTCGTGGATGTCCTTGACTGTGTTGGATATTGGCGTTGTTCCCAAACGGGGAGCAGGCAGACCAAGAAAATTCGGAACGGATTTCGTTGTCAATAAGACGTATAAAATTAACAATTTTAATGTTCCTGTTTTATGGCTTGATGCGGACACAATGGTTAGTGAGAATTACATATTAGAAGGAATCAGGGCACTACAACGTCATGACGTTATTCATTTTTATTTCAAGCATAGAACAGATGGGAATTCGGAGTTTATTAAGAACAGAATTTTAAAATATGAGTCCAGACTGCGTTATCATCGGTGGGCAATGAGGCTTTCAGGCATTCCATGGTGTCCCTATTATGTGGGGTCGTGTATGGGTTTTACGGCAAATGCCTATGTATTAAGTGGGGGAGTATCGGTGTCTCATCAAGCAGGCGAAGATTTTTATCTCATGCATAAGATAATAAGGCAAGGCAATTATGGTGAGGTTGTGGAAGCGGTTGTTTATCCAGAGGCGAGAGTTTCGTTGCGTGTTCCCTATGGAACGGGACCAGCATTGGCAAAGCAGGAATTAGAGAAGTATTATTCTCTTGAGAGTTATGAACATGTTGGGAGTTGGCTGAGTGAGTTATTAATGGGGAGGTCGCTGGATTATGAAAAACAGCCAAACTGGGTGCAAGAGAGTGTAAGCAGGAACAGGTGGTTGAATTGGATTCGCATATCAAAGAGTAGAGTAGATTTTATTCGCAATTTGTGTGGTTTACCACTATTTAAAATGATAAGAAGAGCAGGTAAACTGACATATCTGACGGAACAGAAGGCATGTTTAGAAGAACGTCTTGGTCTAACATTAGATGAAGCAGACAGGAAGTATCCTTTGTTTTTTGACGGAAGTTTGATTGCTGAATCATTTGGGCTTGGTGGCTAAAATCATTTTAACACCTGCCTGCCTACCTGCATCCAGTGCCTGAACCAGATACTCCACAGGAACGCTTTTATCTACTCTAAGCACTACTACTGGAGGTTCGCCATCCACAGTTGGCAACCCAGAAAGAAGTTGAACTAATTGAGAGGGGTCAACTTGTTTGTTATCAAGATAAAAGTTGTATTTAGCGTCAATAGTTAATTGATGGCTCTGGCGTGAGATAACCTGTCCTTTTGCTTTAGGTAAAAGAACTTTTATTGCGTTGGGAGCAACAAAAGAACTCGTCAACATAAAGAAGATAAGCAATAGGAAGACAACATCTGTAAGGGAAGCAAGGTTAAACTCTGCCATTATCTTATTTCTTGACCGCAGGTTCATAGGCTTTCGTATTTCGCTTCACCAGTGTTAAAGAAAACTATATAATGCCTATTTCGTAGCAAATTGACATTTTGTGCCGAAGGCATTGGTTCGGAAGCCACCCATCTGGTGTGTCTATCATACCAGTGATAGAGCGTGTAGTAATCTTCATATATGTTTGAGCGTGTAGCATCATCATTGAACCATCTGACTGCAATTATCCACCATGGACTTACAATGATTGAAGAGGCAGAGGTGAAATCGTTCTGTATAGCCTGTTCGGTAGCACGGACAAAGGCGTCCAGAAAGGCGTCATATTTGGTAATGTCAATATGCTTAATAGCAGGCTCAATATAGTTTTTTATCCAAGTTAGGGTATCACTTTGTTTTTTATAACTGGGAAACTTGATAGTTCCATTGTGCATTAATGCCAGTTGTCCATCGGCAAAAATGAAAGGATGTGCGAAATCTTTGCTTGTTTCAGAACCAGACGTCCGTCGTGTATGCATAGCAAGGGCAATGCCTTCGCTATTTTGAACCTTATGCCATATTGAGGGGCTGAACCAATTGTCTTTTCCTTCTTTATCGTACTCAAAGGGTTTATTCCAATCCTGAAGTAGTACATATCCTATTCCATCACCGTGTCTTAATTCACCATTTTGTGGTGGAGTCATATCTGCCCTTAGTTTTCCGTGATATGCCATATGGCGAACCCATCCTGCAACTTCATTTAGAGGTCCTTTCTGGAAGCGTGCCATCACTGCCATTCTGCACATCGTAGTCGTTTATTTAACGGGTTCTTGAAGCATGTCTAAGAAGTCCATGGCGTAGAGTTCAATGTGATAAACGATACTTTCAATTCTGGAAACCAGAAAGTTATAGCCCACGTATGAAATGATTCCGATAGCGAGCCCTGTGGCTGTTGTAATTAATGCTTCATATATGCCACCAGCGAGCATCGCAGGGTCAACGTTCTGTCCTGCTGTTGAAATCTTGAAAAATGCTTGTATCATGCCAGTTACTGTCCCAAGGAAGCCAAGCATTGGTGCAGCACCAGATATAGTGGCGAGTGTGGAAAGATTCTTTTCAATGCGTGCTATTTCCAATTTTGCAGCGTTCTCTATTGCCGCTTCAATGTGTTTGATGGGTTTTCCAAGTCTTTTGAGCCCTTTTTCAATGATGCGAGCAAGAGGAGTGTCAGTGTTTTTGCATAAAGTAATAGCACCGTCAATATTTCCTTGATATACAAGGTCTTTGACGTTGTTCAGAAACACTGGGTCCATTTTGCTTGCAGATTGAATAACAAACAATCGTTCGAAAAAGACATAGACAGCAATTATTGCCAGCAGAGCAAGCGGAATCATTACCCATCCACCTTTCAGTAGCAATTCCCACAATGGTATAAATTCTTGACCCTGAGCAACAGTGGCAGTGTCCATATTTCCTTATGTTTTTGTGTTAATCACAACGTTGACATAGGCAAAATTAGTTCATGGAATTCAGAGGGGAACTGCACTTAATCAGACAATTTATAGATATAAATGGATTCACTACCTTTGTGAAAAAACATAGAGCCATGGATCCGAAATTGCAAAAGATATATGATGAGGCAGAGGCAGACATGAAAAAGGCTATAGAACATCTTGAAACGGAACTTGCAAAGATAAGGGCTGGAAAAGTGGTTCCTGAATTAGTCGGAGATATTAAAGTTGATTATTACGGTACACAAATGCCGTTAAACCAAATTGCTTCTATAAACAACCTTGATGCCAGAACTCTTGTTATAAAGCCATGGGACAAGGGGGCATTAGAAGCAATAGATAGGGCAATTCAAGAAGCTAATCTGGGTGTTAATCCAACCAACGATGGGGAAGTAATACGATTGGCATTTCCACCACTGAGTGAAGAAACACGCAGAAACCTTGTTAAGAAGGCTCATCAAGTTGCCGAGCAAGCCAGAATAGCTATTAGAAACATAAGGCGAGATGCTATTGAACAAGTCAGAAAACTCAAGAAAGAAGGTATAGCAGAAGACCTTGCACGACACATGGAAGAGGAAATTCAGAAACTTACTGATAAATATATCAAACTTGTTGATAAACATATAGAAAAGAAAGAGCAGGAGATACTTGAGGTATAATTAATCGCTTCGTTAACACATTGTTCTTATGTACATTGACAGATGGGTGTGGGGGGTATTGTCCCTTGCTTTTGTCGTTTTTTTGCGTATGTTAGGCATTTTCCTGGTTATTCCAGTGTTCAGTCTTGGAACATTAAAGGAATATTCCGGTGCTAATGAATTCCTTGCTGGTGTAGCACTTGGCGGATATGCTATAACACAGGCTCTATCTCAGTTCCCTTTAGGATGGTTAAGTGATAAAGTGGGGAGGAAGATAGCCTTGATAATCGGGTTATTGATATTTGCCACAGGAGGTTTGTGGGCATATTTTACTAAAACGATAGAGGGTTTAATAGTGGCAAGATTGGTGCAGGGCATGGGAGGGGTATCGTCTGTGGTGATGGCTGCCATGGGGGATTTAGCACCTGAGAAATATAGGGCAAGGGCATATATGCTTGGAGGAATGGCAATAGGTTCGGCGATTTTTATAGGAATTATCTTGGGGGGATATTTGTATGACGCCCTTGGATTCAGGATGCTTTTTCTTTTGCTGGCTTTGTTGTCCTTTCTGGGAGTTATTATAGCGTTTCTCTTGCCTAATAAAGCAAAGTCAAAAAATACTGCACTAAATAATGAGAGTCAACTTACCTTAAAAAAGGTTTATGAATTAATATCGCCTGCTCTTTATATAGCGTTTTTACTGACATTGATTATGCAGGTTTACTTTTTTGTTTTCCCGCTTGAACTGGAACGACTGGGCGTAAGAAGGGCTGGAATAACTGCTCTAATAATGATTCCTTCTGTGTTGGTATATCCACTTATTCACTTCTCGGAAAAACATGGAAGAATTCATATTGCTTATGTTCTGGGTTATGTCCTTATTGTGCTTTCTGGAATGGTGTATGTGATGGGGTATAGCGATTGGCTTCCTTTGATAGCAGTAATAGGGGGAACAACAATATACTTAATGGGATATTCAGTTTACCAACCACTTTTACCATCATTTATTTCCTTGCGTGTCGGTGAGGAAAGACGAGGAGTAGCAATGGCTATGTATAATTTCATTGCCTATGGGGGCATGGCGATTGGTGGTCCAGTGGCTGGACTAATCATGCAAAAGGCTTCTGAATATATTTGGCTTGTTCCAATTGTTGTTTCAATCTTTCTGGTGGTGCCTTTAAGGAAGATACTGCTTACTATAAGGGAAGCATAAGTGAGTTTGTTATAGTATATCTTTGCAATATGAATGTAAAAGAATTAGAACAGAAGGTAAAGGGATTGATAAGGGAAATTCCAGATTTTCCTGTAAAAGGAATTTTGTTCAAGGACATAATGCCAGTTCTCAGGGAACCAGACGTTTGCAATGAGATTGTCAGGACATTTGAGAACGTGGTAAGGGATTGGGGAGGAGAAGTTATAGCAGGAATTGAGAGCCGGGGATTTTTCTTCGGTCCCTCGGTTGCATTTAATTTAAACCTGCCTTTTGTTCCTGTTCGCAAGGTAGGTAAATTGCCGGGCGATACTGTAGCAGTATCTTATAATTTGGAATATGGAACTGCAACAATAGAAATGCACAGTGATGCTATTAAACCCGGACAGAAGGTGATAATACATGATGATTTGCTTGCTACTGGAGGCACTGCAGAAGCGGCAGCCCAGCTGGTACGAAAATTGGGAGGACAGGTAGCGGGTTTCGTTTTCCTTGTTGAACTGGACTTTCTGGCAGGAAGGGAGGAGTTGAAAAAGTATTCAGAGAACATTTTTTCAATTGTTCACTACGAAAAATAAGTGTGTAATATGAAGTTTACGAGGTCTGACCGGCAGTTGATGGTTGCTGACACAGTGAGAAAATTCGCTGAGAAATACATAGCGCCAAATGTGATAAAATGGGACAATGACCAATACTTTCCTGCCGAACTGTTCCCTGAAATGGGTAAGCTGGGACTAACAGGGATGCTTGTTCCTGAGGAATATGGTGGTCCCGGCTTAACGTATTTTGAATTGATTGATGCAATTATAGAACTTGCTAAGGTTGACCCTGCAATAGCCCTGTCGGTGGCAGCACACAATTCTTTATGCACTGGACATATTTTGCTATTTGGTAATGAGGAACAGAAAAAGAAGTGGTTGCCTAAATTGGCTTCGGGAGAATGGATTGGAGCATGGGCATTGACAGAGCCGGAGTCTGGCTCTGATGCCGCCAGTCTGAGGACAAGAGCAGAGCGTGATGGGGATTATTGGATTCTAAACGGAACAAAGACGTTCATTACACATGGGTCCAGCGGGCACATAGTAGTGGTTATGGCGCGCACAGGAGAAGGGAAAAATATTACTGCTTTTGCAGTGGAAAGGGGAACGCCCGGTATGTATGCAGGCAGGAAGGAAGACAAATTGGGAATGAGGGCATCGGAAACAACAGAAGTCATTTTTGAAAATTGTAAGATTCCTGATGAATGGAGGATAGGAGAGGTAGGAGAAGGATTTAGGCAAGCTATGGCGGTGCTTGATGGAGGTAGAATTGGCATCGCTGCCCTTAGTGTTGGAATAGCTATGGGTGCTTATGAAAGAGCGAAAAAATATGCGAAAGAGAGAAAACAATTTGGAAAGCCCATTGCTGAATTTCAGGCAATTGCCTTTAAGCTGGCTGAAATGGCAACTAATATAGACACTGCTCTTTTACTCACATATAAAGCAGCAGAAGAAAAAATAAGAACTGGGAAGGGAGGTAAGTGGGCAAGTATGGCAAAATACTTTGCTTCGGAAGTGGCTGTTCAGGTGGCTAATGAAGCAGTTCAAATTCATGGCGGTTATGGATACATAAAGGAATTCTTGGTTGAAAAATTTTATAGAGACGCAAAGCTGGCAACCATAGGAGAGGGAACTTCCGAAATTCAGAAGTTGATAATTAGCAAGCAAATTTTGGCAGAGATAGGGTATAAGGGTTAATCGGTAAGCGGCAGTTGAGAAGCAAACCGCTAAAAAAGTCAATAAGGCGAGGAGTATTGTTTTATTGTATGATTACGGGATATATTTCTGATGGTTCTATCGCATTAACAATGAAGAAAATACCCTTCCACGGGATAGAAATAATTTGATCTTTGCCGGCTGTCAACACGAGTTTCCCATCTGGAGTATATACATTGACAGGATACAGGGTTCTGAATGTGTTATAAGATAACTTTATCAGAAAGTCATACTTAAGGTACTTTTGCATTGGTGCGTGTGTTACATAAATGTCATTCAGATATATATGCTTGAAGAATCTTATTAGTTCGCTACTGGCATCAATGTCTTGTGTAGTAACGTCATATATGAAACTTGCCCCTGGCCAGGTGTGTCCACCGTCAATGATTTTGAACAGTTCAACAGGATAATAATCTTTTGTTTTGTGCTTCCATCTGTAATGTATTACCTGGGTGCCATCTGTTAAATCTATGTCTATTAATGTTGAATCTGGGGTTTCTACACAGAAGTTGTGTCCTTGCCAAAACTCAATGAGCCTATTAACAGAGAGAAAAGAATCTTTAAGCCGAGGAATATAACCCCCATTATAAGGAACTGTGTTATCTGCAGTACCATGAAAATGAATGATGGGAATTCTTTTTGCCTGACATGGAAACCAACTGACGAGGGGAGTCCCTGCCACAGAGCCTATTGCCCTTATTTCGCTTTTGCTAAAACAAGCCATATAGTAGGACATTATGCCGCCATTGCTGAGGCCACAGATGAAAATTCCATTCGGGTCAACTCTGTCAAAAGTGGTCATATATGAAATGAGAGAATCAAGGAAGAATACATCATCTGCCCCTATTGGAGAAAAGCCTGCATTCCAGTATCTGTTACCTGTTGTGTCTTTGGTGCCATACGGATAAATGACTATAAATTCCGCGGTGTCCGCATAAGCATTCATGTTGGTGTAGAGGAGTTGTTGAAGGGCATCGGAGGTGTATCCATGAAGATTTATTATCATCGGAAACAGGCGATTAGAGTCTGAGAAATAAGCTTGCGGTTTGAATACAATAAATTCACGCTGGAAGGTGTCAATATAGATTGTATCAGTGTATGTCTGTTGTGCGTAAGAAATAACAGAGAAAGAAATGCACAAATTCACAATTGTCATTCTGGTTTTAAACATGTGAAGGCAAGGATTTGTTTACAAAGATAGCAAAAGCCTATTTTTAGGCGATAAAATATAGGTGTATCCACATTAATTTATTTTTCGTATATTTGTAGATAGAAACTAAAAAAGTTTTGCTATGAAATTGGGTAAACTACTTGGAGCCATTTTAGGACTTAGTGTTCTGCCCTTAGG
>WFXT01000086.1 GCA_015490475.1 Bacteroidota bacterium | reverse complement strand
GTGATACACGTATTTGTTGAACTTTATAATAGAGGGCTTATATATCGTGATTTGAAAATGATTAATTGGGACCCTGTGGCTCAAACCGCCTTATCAGACGAAGAAGTTATATACAAGGAAGTTCAAGGAAAACTTTATTATGTTAGGTATCTCATACACGGCGAAAACAGATATATAGTAATAGCCACTACGAGACCAGAGACCATTGTAGCAGACACTGCTATTGCTGTCAATCCAGAAGATGAACGATATAAAGACTTAATTGGTAAAAAAGCTATTGTACCAGTGATTAACAGAGTGGTACCTATAATAGCAGATGAATATGTTGACCCTGAATTTGGTACTGGTGCTCTAAAAGTTACTCCCGCACATGACCCTAATGATTTCGAGATTGGGAAACGACACAATTTAGAGGTTATTGATGTAATGAACCCAGATGCCACGTTAAATGAAAATGCAGGTCCATTAAGAGGACTCTCCAGGGAGGCAGCACGCAAACGAATAGTTGAAATTCTAAAGGAACAGGATTTACTGGAAAAAGTGGAAGACATTACACATTCTGTTGGATTCTCAGAGAGAACGGATGTTCCCATAGAACCACGACTGTCCAAGCAATGGTTCGTGAAGATGAAGCCACTGGCTGAACCAGCCCTTAAAGCAGTGCTGGAAGGAGAAATAAAATTTATTCCAGATAGATTCATTAATACATACAGGCAATGGATGGAAAACATTCATGACTGGTGCATTAGCAGACAGTTGTGGTGGGGACACAGAATTCCTGTATGGTACGTAAATGGCTCGGAAGATGAGTTCGTTGTTGCTCACGACGAAGAAGAAGCTTACAAAATTGCCCGTCAAAAATATGGCGACGATGTAAAATTAGAGCAGGACCCTGATGTTCTGGACACATGGTTTTCCTCATGGCTATGGCCCCTGTCTGTGTTTAACTATTTTCAAAACCCTGAAAACAAGGACTTTAAATATTATTATCCAACTACTGTTCTTGTAACTGGACCCGACATTATATTTTTCTGGGTTGCTAGGATGATTATGGCTGGATATGCTTTTGCAGGCGAAAAGCCATTCCATGATGTTTATTTCCACGGTATTATAAGGGATAAGTTGGGACGTAAGATGTCTAAATCCTTAGGTAATTCTCCAGATGTTCTTAAGCTAATTGACGATTACGGGGCCGACAGCCTCAGAATGGGCGTATTAATGTCTTCGCCTGCTGGCAACGATCTGCTTTTTGATGAAAAACTACTTGAACAGGGAAGAAACTTTGCTAACAAACTTTGGAATGCTGTTCGCCTCATTCTCTCATGGGAAGCGACAAATGACAAGCCCACGGAAAGCCAACAGGCAACTATAGAATGGTTCAGATGGCGATTGAACTCTGCAATAAGGCAAGTCAATAAAATGATGGACCAATATAGACTCTCTGAGGCTCTTAAACTCCTCTATTCATTAACCTGGGACGATTTTGCTTCGTGGTTCCTTGAAGCCATCAAACCACACAATAAAAAACTACCTTCCACAGTGCTTGAACAGGTGTATAACTTCACTGATACCATACTTCGCCTATTGCATCCTTTCATCCCAATGATAACAGAAGAACTGTGGCATCGCTTACCTGACAGACAGGGATTCATCGCCCTTGCCCAATATCCGCTTCCACAAGAGATAGAATATCCCTTTGATGAATACAGTGACCGGTGGCTAAAAGAAACCGTTAGCTGGCTGAGAAGAATCTTTCAAGAGGGTGAAAAGCCAAAAATATTGTATGTCAAAAAGCGAGAGGAAGAAAAAATGCAAACAATAAGAGGTTTATATCCTATCATTTTTGCTTTATCTCCAATTAAGGAAGTTAAAGAGGTTGACGACCTGCCAGCTGGAACTCTTCCTGCCCTTACAAGTACTTTCTTGGTGGCAGTAGATGCACCCACACTCCGAGAGAAGGAAATTCAACGTCTCCAAAAGGAGAAAAAGCGACTTTCAGACCTACTTAATGCAACCAGAAAGAAACTATCAAATCAAAACTTCATTTCACGTGCTCCGACTCACGTTATTGAACGAGAAAAAAAGAAAGCCCAGGATATAGAAACACAATTGCAAATGGTTGAGCAGCAACTGGAACGACTCTTTAAGACATGACACCAGGTTCCTTTCTTGATATCTCTATTGGTGTTTTATACGCTTTGGTAGTAGCACTTTTTTCAATGTTCGTCATCTTTAGAATAAAGGAACCTCCTTGTGACAGAAAAATACTGTTTGCCGGCATCGTTGCACATCTCTTTTCCGCTATAGGATTTGTTATCTTTATGAAGGCGTATTATGGTTACTTAGGCGATGCACTTTATTATTTCAACACTTCCGCTTTCATCTTTAACAATCTGCTTGACAAGTTCTACAATTCTTATGAGCTCTTGTTTGCCTCTCCCGAAACTCTATCAGTTATAACACAACTTCAATTATTCGGAACTTTTGACCCTGAAGTAATATATATGGCCCGCTTTACGCTACCCTTTTATGTACTGGGCATGGGATTATTTACTCCCACCAGTGTATTAATATCCACACTGCCTTTTATAGGGAAATTCCTGCTTTTAAAAGCAATACAACGAAGCACTCCTGATACCGACATCAGAATCCTGAATAAAGTGGCATTAACAATCCTATTTATACCCACTGTTCTTTTTTGGGGCACTACAATACTAAAAGAAAGTTTTCTAATGTTTGCTATCGGGCTACTATTTATATCTCTGCAGATGCTGTGGTCTCGTAAAGTATTCATGCCTTTACTTCTGATTCCCGTTGCATTACACATCATAATGAACTTAAAAGGATGGGTAATGTTTGTTTTTGGTATAGCATCCTTGGCGTCAATAACATTATACATATTAAACTTACCAAAAATTAGGAGCGATATTGTATTACGCATTGGCACATTTGTAATTTTCACAATACTATTCGGTTTCATTTTCTATTTCGGCATTCAGCACGTCATTCAAGAAGTAATTGACAATTTCTTAAAAATCGCCTACGGTTTCCAAACATGGCATACGTATCTCGGCCACACAAGAGGACAAAGTTCATACACACTATTAACGATTCCAAACCTACTTGAAGCCCGATGGTGGCAGTTTATAATTGCTTTTCCTGAAGCCTTGCTCACTGCCCTTTATAGACCCTTCATTTTTGAAATTGATAGGCTCTCAGAGGCTCTTGTTTTGCCAGAAAATCTCTTTATTCTTATACTAACTACAAGGATTTTTCTAAGGTTTAAAAACGTATGGCAACAAATGGCAAATAACCCTATTTTGCTTACAGCTTTTATTTTCGGAATACTGACTCTCTATGTGGTAGGACTCGTAAGTTTCAACTTTGGAGCAATGGTTAGATACAGAATTCCCGGATTGCTTAGCGTACTAACCTCTTTATCACTCGCTTACTTTATAATGAAACGTCAAGGACAAGACACTAAAGGTTGAGTCTGCAGAGAACCAGATTCATCTACAGTAATACGCCAGCAGTTGCCATCTGGAGACCTAAGAATAACACCTCGTCCAATGCTCTCAACATAAATATCACCACTTTGAGCAGGAACATCCCACTTACATACACCAGTAATTACAACATTATCAATAGCCCAATGATCCCAATCTGGACTTGAAGAACCAGCAAGTTGACGCCATCTCAACATTACCCATTGCCCATTAACGGTGGCAGGCAAATTAACTGTGAATGTAGTCATAGGAAATAGAGTTGGTCCATATGTACCTAAGACAGTCCATGTTGCTCCTCCATCAACGCTATACTCAAGAACAACCTCCTCTCCAGGCTCAGGATTCTCACAAGGAGAGGCATCCGCAGGACTTCCCATTTGAATAGCAAAAGATACAGAAGCAGAAGCGCAGACCAAAAAAGGCTTAGTAGTTGCCTGCCGAGGCTGAATACCGTTAAACCGAAGGGCATTTCCAGAAATGGAACTACATCCTGTATCTACAACCCCTCCATTAACTTCTTGCCAAACACCCCAATTTATATTAGGGTCAAAATCATCTTGTATAGTTACAGATACAAGTTGTGAATCGGCCAGATCAGTTCCAGAAACATGTAATGTTACTTTTGGAGTGGTTATATTTATCCCTACATTAGCCTGAGGAGTGACAACAAGCACAGGAGTGCCAGAAGTGTCAACAACAAAGGCTAAGTCTGTGTAATTACCAGGAACACTGATATGCAATTTACCAATTGGGACAGGTTGTCCTATCCCTACGTTTTGAGCATTTAAACTAACAACAACGGAAAGGAAGGAAGTGGTTAACACCCGCCTCATTTTACATTTTATTTACAAGATTTCAAGGCAGATGCCCCAACCACCTCCATCCTACAAAGATACGAAATTTTCTTTAACTCAGCAAAGAACGATATTCCAACTATCAATCACCTAATACCAACCTAGTATGTGACAGTTAAAATTTTCAACGCATAATACCAACAACCTCTCTCCACACTCCCGAAGTGGTTTCTACATTGATTATATATTTACCCGCAGGGAGCCTTCTGATAAATACACTAGAACGTGTACCACTTCCCTTTTCAGCATATATGACCTTTCCAGCCACATCCATAACAGAAATTCCTAAGATGTCATGAGCACATTCTATTGCTCCAGAGCCTATAATTTGACACATACCTTTGTTTGCTGTTATAACTCCCTGAGCAACGGGAACAACCACCGTATCTGTTGCAGAACATCCTGCAGAATCCTGAACTAGGACCCAATAAGTTCCTGCTGGTAAGCCAGAAACAGTATCAGTAGTTGCTCCTGTGCTCCATAATACAGAATAAGGAGGTCTTCCACCACCATAGGTTACCCAGGCAGAACCGTCTGCATTGCCTGGTGTTGCAGGAGAAGCTCCAGTACTAACAACAAGAGGCATGGGTTCCTCTACTGTAAAGGTCATAACAGATTGGCATCCTGAAGCATCCGCAATAACGACAGTATAAACCCCTCCGCCAAGGTTCGTAATGTTAGGTGTAGTAGCTCCTGTATTCCATTGATATGTATATGGCGGAATTCCTCCGCTAACATTCACAACATAAATTGCACCGTCATTAGCACCATAACAAGTTACATCTATCACCTGGTAATTGGTTACATATGGAGTATCATACGCAGGTACTGTAACTTGGAAGGTATCTACGCAACCGGCGGCATCCGTTACTGTAAGAGTATATGTACCTCCAGCCACATTAACGAGGTCTTCTGTAGTAAAGCCAATATCCCAGTTATAAGTATAACCAGGTGTTCCTCCGGACACAGTGATATAAACG
>WFXT01000085.1 GCA_015490475.1 Bacteroidota bacterium | reverse complement strand
GATAAAACAATATGATAGCCATTTATTGAAGGGGGAATTTCTACAGTAGCAGTGTAACAACATTGTTCTACATAAGGCTTCTCCCAAGAGAAGTTGCAAGTTGGAGGAATTGGAGGAGCTGAAATAAAAGTTGACTGTTTCGAAACTCCTGAGGTTACTACAATTGGATAACCGGGAACATCTTCTCTTATTTCAATCAAGAGGGCAGAGGCATCAGGGCACACATCGCCGCCCGGATCTCTGTATAAGCATGCCTGTATCCTGTATCTTAAATAACCATTAGATGGATTATAGCCTAGGAATGTGTAGCAGACTTCACCACCCATTATGTGTGATGCGAAAGTCTGTCCTGTAATTAAGGTACAAGAAGCTATAATTATTCTGAAACTGGTAACGAACCAACTTTTAATTTTATGTATCATGCGCTAAATTTTATTTCACAACTTGAATTTGAGTTTTTAGCATGACCTCTTTGTTGTTATCTAGTATGCTTAGTATATATGAGCCAGGTGGTAAATTAACGGGAATGGCAAATTGATTGTTGACTGTTGTTGTCCTGTAGGCAGTGGTTATTTTTCCCGATAGGTCGTTGAAAAGTAATGTAATTTCTTTCTCGTTAGCCCATTCAGGTAGTGTAATATAAAGGAATTCTCCGTAGATTACCGGATTGGGGAAAACCTTTGTTCTGTTCTCAGACGGCGAAAGCACTGATGTTAGGGGGTCCTGTTTATATACTGTAATATGCTTGACAACAGTATCACAACATAATGCTCCACATACTATTAGCTCAACTTTATAGATTCCAGGTGTGTCTAGTTCTTTGTTCAAAATAGGTTTGTAATAGATTGTTCCATCTTGAAATCTCCATGTCCATGATGATATATAAGGTGGCTGTGTCATGTCATAGAATCTGATTGGATTATCAAGAATTGTTGCTGGTATTGGATCAACTCCAAAATCTCCTCTCGGTTTATTAATAATGACCTTTTTCTTTACTGTATCTTTGAATCCGTAATCGTTCTCTGCTATTAACACCACCTCATAGTAGCCGTCACGGTATGGATTATGTCCAGTAAACAAAGCCGAAGGAAAGTCTATATCTACTGATACAGGGGATCGAGGACCGTCGTAGAACTTGTGATATGTGTGGAAGGCAGTGTCATAGGAAAAGTCTTCAAAAAACCATAGAGCTCTATGTGCACAATAAGATCTGTTTATGAATAGATACTCGTCGTTACATATATCAAGGCTCGTAGCAAAATATCCAAGGTCAAAGTCAGCTTTTGTTTGTGCGTCGGACCACCACTTTGCTTTGAATCCTGATGCTGTACATCCGTCAGTGGGACAACTAATAAAGTTTGGAATGAGAATTTCTTTAACGATCATCTCTCCTGTTGGGCATGCAATGGGTTGTCCATTGTTAGGTAATAGGCTGCCTGTGAATGTGTAGTCAGGAGGTCGTGTAGTATCGCCTGAACAATAGATATATAGATAATCTTCTCCGTCGACAAAATCAAATTCTAGGAACTGAATCCACACAGTATCTGCATTGTAAGGCACTATATGAACAGCACCCCTTCCGTAGTATAAATAGTTCCCCAAAGGGCCTCCGTCATCATAAAGTATACCTTCACATTTATAAATCCATTTATAAGATGATGCTGACATTATGGTTGGACATTCAGCAGATACAGTTATGTAATTGGGTTTAACTATTGTATCACAACCAAGGGGTCCGCATACCACAAGAGTTACTGTATATACTCCCGGAAGGAGGTAGTAATGAATTGGATTAGGTTCTGTTGAAGTTCTGCCATCACCGAAGTCCCAAAACCATGATGTTATTGCATTTTCAGAGGAGTCATAGAAAACCGCTATTGCTGGATAGCAATCAAAATATGTTTGAGGGCTGGCAAAATCAGCAACAGGAGGATATGGATTTTTTTTCAGAACCACTGTAAAGTCTTCCACCTGTCCCCTAAGGGGTGTGTAGCATGCGTTATCATTGTATTGAATATTTCCAGCGACATCAGTTATAATTCTCATTCTAATAGGGGTGTCAAGAGTTACATTACCTCCCTTCACACGCATTCTTAAAAAGTGGTCTCCAAGCT
>WFXT01000084.1 GCA_015490475.1 Bacteroidota bacterium | reverse complement strand
GCATAGAAAAGAGTAGTGAAATCTTATATTGTAACTTGAAGTTTGCTAATATTGGAGATAGCGTGAGAGATATAATAACTAGAAAGCATTTACATTTTAACCTGTACAAGTGGCATCTGGTAGGATTTCCTATATACAAAGTTCAGAGTGCTACTATAAAATCGCACAAAAATATTGTTAAGTTGGGGATTGTGGACACTTTATGTAGCGGAATAGTAGAGTTCTATTCATGTTCATTCTCTATTCACAAGGAAGAAGATATTCCCTTTGTGCAAGAAAAGAATTTTACTATGAATTTTGTGCCACATTGTTATGTATACTATCATATCAATAGAAGCATCATAGAGACAATAGTTAAGTACCTGGGTTGTGCTATTAAGCGCCAATAAACAATGTCTATCCTGACCGAGGAGAGGGCCGGACGTGGTATGACCATGCGAGCAGAGTCGTAGCGACGCAGGACGCCCGGCAGAGGGCGGAGGGCAAGGCTACGGTGAATGTGTATGACGAACACGACCGGCCGGTGTGGAGTGCCGTGGACAACTTGCGCTATGCGACCGTGTTACCCGGTAACCGAGCCTACACGACCAAGAAGCATTATGAAATTGTAGACACGACGCACATGTGGGATAGAGTAGAAAATGTGTATGACAGTGTTCCTGGCGATTACACTGCGGGACGCTTTGTATGCAACCGCATCGGCGCCGTGAAGCGATGGGACGAATGGACGCCGGATAAAAATACCTTGCTATAAAATCTCACAAATATTAACAAAATGTTTAGTTACTTTTTCTTCTTGCTTGACTTTCGTCTGTTTGATGTTCTGCGCTGTCCCCTTCTGGTGCCTCGTCTTCTTGGTTTGCTGAATAGTAGTCTTAACCATCGTGGGAGGCGGGGTTTCCGTAATACAGGAGGCTCTTTCACTATATTGTATTGAAACAAGGCATATTCAGGATTTACTTCTACACTTACCTTGACAGTGTCAAAAGACAGGAACTTGTGCTTTTTTAGAAAATCTGGCAGTTTCTTTCTTAGGGCTTCTTCCAGGTGGGGTCCCACCACCAGAGTAAAACGAGGTATGAGAGCCCTTGTTCTTCTATCCTGTCGTGCCTGTTTGATTTTTCGCTCTAAGTCTCGTAAGAGCATGGCTACAATAAGCGTTGGATCGCCCATACTATATCCAGTGCCTGCACAATAAGGGCATTTTAAGGCTTCTGCCGTGATAGCATTATGGGAACGTTCCCTTGTCATTTCAAGAATAGAGAATTTGCTTAATCCAGATTCATCAAAAGCTTTCCTTGCTCTATCAATTCGTTCCAATTCTCTTTTAAACGTTTCAAACACTCGTTTTTTGTTCTCTGGCTTTGTCATATCTATGAAGTCAATAAGGATCAAACCGCCCATATCCCTTAACTTGATCTGTCTGGCTATCTCTTTTGCGGCTATCAAGTTGATTTTTAAAGCGGTCTCTTCCTGTGAACCTTCTTTGGGCACGTAACTTCCACTGTTGACGTCAATGATGTGAAATGCTTCTGTTTTGTCTATTATTAAATAAGCCCCTTCAGAAAGGGGAACCTGCCTGTTGCGTGCCAAGTGAATCTGGTCATCCACTTGATAGAACTGGAAAAGGGGGGCTTCCAGTTGATGAAGATGTAGTTTGTCAACCAATTCAGGCATTTCGTCCATCAAAGATTCCCGAAGTTCTTCAAAAAGGGCAGGGTCATCAACAACTATTTTACCAAAAGGTTCTGCGAGCAGGTCCCTGAGCAATTGTTTGATACGATTGGGTTCTTTGTATATAATCACAGGAAGCATTTTGCCCTGCTTGTATAATTTCTTGAATTTCCTTATATTGTTTACTGTCTCAATCCACTTTTTCTTCAAGTTTTCAAGGTCTTCAAGGAGTTGCTCTTCTGTGGCATTGGCCGCTGCCGTCCTTACAATTAGCCCCATTAAGGGGTGATAATACTTTTCTATAATTCGCTTGAGACGTTTCCTCTGTTCCTTATCCTCAATTTTTCTGGATATGCCCTTTATGTCCTGAAATGGGTGTATAACAAAATATCTACCAGGTATTGATATTTCGCACGATACTCTCGGACCTTTGTTGCTTATAGGTTCTTTTTTCACCTGAACAGGTAAATACATATTTGCTTCAAGGATGTTTTCAATTTTTCCGTCTTTTTCTGTCTGTGGTTCAGGAGTAAAATCCCTTAATAAAGGGTCATAGTCTCTTCCTTCAAGGAGTCCTTTTGTGAACTTTATGATTGAGCGAATATTGGGGGTTAAGTCAGTATAATGAAGGAAGCCGTCTCGTTCCAGACCCATGTCAATGAATGCTGCGTTGAGGGCGCCAGTAACCAATTTAACCCGACCCAGAAAAATATCACCAACCTGAACTTCTTTATTTAAATCTTCTTCAACGTAGCCAATCAAGTAATTGTTCTCGTCCAGAGTAGCAATCTTGACTTTGTCCTGTTGTTTGTCTTTGTGTATTAAAAGCGTTCTTCCCATAGCAAACTATTTTTAAGCCATCAGTTAAGAAGTGAAGCGATGAAGGTCGCGGACTAATATGTAACGAATCCCTTGTTCGGACTAAATAGTTAATCCTCACATTACACATTAGTCCTAAACGAAGGTTTAGAACACAATGAAAGAACTCAATTATGAAAGCTGTTATCGTGTAGGAAATTAATACATCACTTACTATACTACTGCCAACATGTTCACTACTTATCCCATCCCCTAAGCCATTAAATTAGTTATAACACCACACACTATAACACTTCTAATCCCTTTTCCAGCTTAATGTAATCCTGCTTATGAAATTGGATAGTATAGTAAAAACTATGCTACTATTTATATTTGGTTTTGTATCTCATCTTTTTCCTTCTCTTCTTCAGTTTGTGCTTGTTCATTTTTTTCTTCTTCCTTTTTCTTCCACAAGGCATTGCACTCTTATTTTACGGGTTAACTTTTAATGCTTTTACGGTTTAATAAAGAGTCTTTTGGGGCAAAAGTGTTCCTCAGGCTGTCTAATAGCCTGAGAGCAAGTTCATTATTGGGCTCAAGGGCAAGGGCTTTGATTAAATGTTCCATTGCACGTTCAGTATTGTTAATGTTCAAGAAGAGGCGAGCTAGTTGTACATGTGCGGGAACATAAGTAGAATCATGTTGTAGCAATGTTATCAATTCAAAAACACTTTCCATTTTATTGCCAAGTGCCCTATGTGCCTGTGCCCGAGCCCAGTACATCAAGTAAAGGGAATCTGGCTGGTAGGCTGCTGTAATTGCAAGGATTCGTTCTGCAATGTATCGCTTTAAGGAAGTGTCAGAGGTAGTATGCAGCGCTCTAAGCCATGCCCTAACAGTCTGAGAGTATGAAGCATTTCCCACTATGAATTGCCTTTCAAGGGCATAAGCAGCGCCTGCAAATTCCCCTTGGTTAATTAACTCTTCAATGGTCCTGCCCTCCGCCAGTTGTTCTAACCACGTCTCTTGAAATGGCTTGGTTTGTTTTTTGACCCCTAAGGTATGTTTACCGCCTTTTGTAGCAATGAAAAGAGACACTGCACCTGACACTCCCAGAATTACAACACCTACCAGCCAGCTACGTAAAGTCAATACACAGGCTATTTAACCACTGACTTGGCTTTATCAACTTCCTTAATAAATTTTTCGGACGGCTTGAAGAAAGGCACACGCCTTTCAGGAAGCATAATGGGTTTATTCCTATTAATATCTCTTGCTACACGCGGTTTCCTGACTCTCACGGTAAATGTGCCAAAGCCTCGCATTACCACACTGTCACCATTAATTAGCTGGTCCTTGACAATTGAAATGAACGTCTCAATGACATGCCTGACATCTGTTCTTGTTAACCCTGTCCTGTCCGAAATGGCTTGAATTAATTCGTCTTTTCTCATATTGCCTAATTTTGGGTTTAGTAATGCAAAGTTAAACAAAAAATAGATGCGTTGGGGAGTGGTCATCTTTCCGGGTTCTAATTGCGACAGGGATGTTTTCCACGTTTTGAAAGATGTTCTTGGGCAAGATGTACATTTTTTATGGCATAAACAACATAGTGTGGAACCTTTAGGAGAAGGCGATTGGATTATTTTACCAGGTGGATTTTCCTATGGTGATTATCTGAGAGCTGGGGCAATAGCCAGACTTTCCCCTATAATGCAGGCTATTAAAAAGCATGTAGATAAAGGTGGATTTGTCTTAGGCATATGTAATGGATTTCAGATTTTATGTGAGGCTGGCTTGTTGCCAGGTGCTCTACTTATGAACACTAACGGACGCTTCATTTGTCAACCGCAACATGTTCGTGTAGAAACTTCTAATACACCCTTGACAAATCTTATTGAAACAGGGACCGTGCTTAATATTCCCATAGCACATAAGGAAGGAAGGTATTATGTTGATGCTAAGACGCTCAAAGACATGTATTATAATGACCAGATTCTTTTTAAATACACTAATGCAGAGGGGTTGGTTAATGATACTACAAATCCCAATGGTTCCGTTGATAACATTGCAGGTATTTGTGATGCTAACAAGCAGGTTTTTGGTATGATGCCCCATCCAGAACGAAGCTCGGAAACCATAATAGGTAATGCAGATGGCTTGGCAATATTTAAAAGCATTGTACAATGGTCACAAAAATAAAAGAT
>WFXT01000083.1 GCA_015490475.1 Bacteroidota bacterium | reverse complement strand
ACCAAGACTGTGAATACAGTTGGTTAATTAAAAACATTTTATCTTTGCTTCAAAATAAGGAGCCAATGGCAAAGGACATTGAAAAGACGGTTATTAAGATTATTGCAGAGAAATTGGGTGTTGACGAAAGCGAAATAACACCAGAATCTCACTTTATTAATGATCTTGGTGCAGATTCTCTGGATACTGTGGAATTAATAATGGAATTTGAAAAGGAGTTTAATATCTCTATTCCCGATGAAGACGCAGAAAAGATACAAACTGTGGGTGACGCTATTGAATACATCAAGAAGCAGGTAGGTGGTTCTGCCTAATTGATGTACAAGTAGCTAATCTGGTATTTTGTTTTAATCTGTAAATGCCTTTGATGGCAAGGAAGGATGTGGTTGTTACGGGTCTCGGTGCCGTTACTCCCTTGGGAAATTCTGTAAAAGAATTCTGGGATAACATTTTGAAGGGGGTTAGCGGTGCCGGACCCATCACCAAATTTGATGCATCAAGATTGCGTACACGGTTTGCCTGTGAGGTAAAAAATTTTGACCCCACACAATATCTTCATAAGCGGGAAATAAGAAGGCTGGACCCTTATATCTGGTATGCAGTTGCCGCAGCAGACGAAGCTCTAAAAGATGCAGGGATAGAAAATCCAAAAGAGGAGTTAGAACCCACTCGTGCTGCCGTCATATGGGCATCAGGGATAGGAGGTATCACTTCCTTTGTTGAAGAAGTTGCTAAATGGGGTGCCGACCCTGAGAATTATAGATTTACCCCCTTCTTTATTCCTAAGGTTATTGCAGATATGGCGGCAGGCTATTTGTCAATAAGATATGGTTTTAGAGGTCCCAATTTTGCCACTGTTAGTGCCTGTGCCTCGTCGCTACATGCAGTAGCTGAAGGAATTAGGTTGATAAGGGAAGGACTTGCCGATTTTGTTATTGTTGGGGGGTCTGAAGCAGCTATTAATTATCCCGGTGTTGCGGGTTTCAGTGCAATGAAGGCTTTATCAGAACGTAACGATTCGCCAGAGACCGCCTCCCGACCGTATGATAAGGATAGGGATGGATTTGTGATGGGTGAAGGAGCAGGAGCCTTAGTCCTTGAATCCCTTGAACACGCTCAAAAAAGAAATGCCCAAATATATGCTACTGCCGCTGGTATTGGCATGACCGCCGATGCTTACCATGTTACTGCTCCCCATCCTGAGGGGCTTGGCGCTGCAGAAGTAATGTCTTTTGCTATTCAGGATGCAGGTATTTCTCCACAAGATGTGGACTATATAAATACACACGGTACAAGTACTCCGCTTGGAGATATTGCAGAGGCAAAGGCTATAGTAAAGGTGTTCGGAGAGCATGCATATAAATTGAATGTATCTTCAACCAAGAGTATGCATGGCCATTTGCTTGGTGCTGTTGGTGCTGTGGAATCAATAGTATGTGTTCTTGCAATAAAGGATCAAATCGTCCCACCAACTATTAATCACTTTACTGATGACCCTGAACTGCCTCCTTTGAACTATACTTTTTGGAAACCAGAGAAGAGAAGAGTTAGATTTGCCTTGAATAATTCTTTCGGTTTTGGGGGTCATAATGCTTCTGTGGTTTTTGGGGAATTTCAGGGATAAATTAAAGCAACAGTGGGCTATTTATCGTAAATTTGGTGTGTTCCCAAATAATATGAAATATTATGAGTGGGTTTTTATGCCTGATAGGTTTCATCATAATTTTGATAGATTAGAACTCCTTGGTGATACTGTGATTAGCAATGTAATTATTGAATGGTTCCTTAAGCGTTATCCTGAACTTTCAGAAGGACAACTAACCTCTCTTAAATCATGGATTGGTTCAAGGAAGTTCTTAAATAGAGTTGCTTTGAAATACAATATTCTTGAACTGGCAGTATTTACGAAACGTTTCAGGCTCAAGCCTGAAGAAACGGACATGCCTGGCAACATGCTGGAAGCATTTATAGGTGCCGTTCAGTTGGATAAGGGCATAGTAACTGCTAGGGCTGTTGCATTGAGACTCTTGGAGCCTTACTTCAAAGAAATTAACGTTCAGGATGGTTTGCCCTTTAATTTTAAAGGTAAGGTTCTGGAATGGGGCAGAAAACATAATAGGTCAATATATTTTCAAACGGAAGGGGAAGCAGGCGGTCGCTCTTTCAGAGCAACTCTTTTTCTGGACGATATCCCTCAAACAAGTGCATGGGGACAACGAAAGCGTGAAGCAGAAGAAAAAGCTGCAAAGCAATTCTGGGAAAAGCATATAAAATCTCGGGATTCCAAGTGAATAACTAAAGTTTTGAATTTATTCTTTCACTGCTACTATGCGGAAGGAAGTCCGTCGGTTTTTGGCGTGTTGTTCCTCTGTGCACTGTGAACAGTCCTCTCCACAATCAATTATAGGCTGTGTTTCTCCATAGCCCTGAACTCTCAGCCTTTCCGGTGGGATGCCTTTATCTATCAGGTAATAAACAACCGATTGTGCGCGCTTGAATGATAATTTAAGGTTGTAGTAATCGCTTCCCCGACAGTCTGTATGAGAACCTATTTCCACTATTAAGTCTGGATTGTGTTGCAATATCAAAGCAAGTGTATCCAGAACAGGGAATGCTTCTGGTAGCAATTTCCAGTCATCATAGGCATAATAAATGTTAGGAATAACGATTTCTTTACCTATTTCTATTGGTCGTAAATAAAACTTTACAGGAATGAACGTCTCTAATTGCCACGGTTCTGTTGGTTCCGCCCTAAATTGAACAACGTCTGTCATGTAGCCTTTCTTTCTGGCTATTGCTATATATGAATGTCCTTCTTCAAGTCTGAAGATAGAGGGATATTGTTTCAAATTTGTATCAACGAGTGTGTCAGAATATCCTTTTTCTACATCAAATAAAAGGAATTGCACGTCTTTTATTAAAATTGGCGTGTCGGTGTGATATACATACGTTTCGGCAAAAAATCTTAAGGGAAAAGTTTGCTCAAAATAATAAATATCATCTCTTTGTGAACCAACCCTATTTGACGAAACATAGCCAGTCATTTGCCAGTAGTTGCCTTCACTTCGTTTAATTCCTGTTATCCTGACGCCGAAATCGTCCCCCCCACTATTTATGGGTTTTCCTGCATTGACCACCTCCCATTCACCATTATCATGCCGTCTTGCTATGAACACATCAAGGTTTCCAAAACCGGCTCTCCCGTTAGAGGAAAAGATAAGTAACGTATCACCATATAGAGATGGGAACATTTCGTCGTCAACAGTATTTAGAGACTTTATGTTCTCAGGTGGTGCCCAGTCAAAACCAGTCCAATAGGTGCGATAAATGTCTTTTCCTCCACGTCCATCAGGGTCATCGCTAACAAAGTAAATGTATTTACTTCCCACGGCGGGATGTCCTTCATTAACGTGGTCTCCTATGAACATCAGTTTTTCTGGATGTGTCCAACCTTCTCCCAGGCTGTATGTTCTGTAGATGTGGCACTTTACAACAGGTGCTTCAGGGTCAATGTTAGGTGCACACCGAGTGAAATAAAGCCATGTTGTGTCTCCTTTTTGAACAATATAAGGTGTTCCTTCGTGATATTCCGTGTTAATACCTGAAGTATCATTGGGCAGTTTCCTTGCTTGTTTATCACCAAATCTGAAAAAGAAAATGTCTGAGAACTTTTGACCGTCCCAGCCATAGATGTTGTCGCCTGTTGCTTCCTTGCGTTGGGAACCAAATAGTACACCTCCATTATATAGGACAGGACAACAATCCGAACTCTCTGAATTAATGTCATTGTTTAATCGCTGTATTTTTCCTTTGTTTCGTTCATGTTTAACAAAGAGAAGAACTTGCCTGATTTTGTTCACAAATACTGCATCGTAGCCTGGTTCTGAAGTATAAAGGTTCAAGTAATGTTCTGCAGAGTCGTATTGTTCCATCCCAATGGCTGCATTAATAGCTATAATCAAAGCGTCAATATTGACTTCTGAATTTAGTTTATATGCCCTGACAGCCCATTCATATGCATTAGCGAAGTCTGCTTTTTTCAAATAAGAGTCAGCAATCCGATATGCAATCCTGTATCTCTCCTCTTCTTCCGCCTTCTTATACTTTTTCAGATATCCCTTAATTGCCCAATCATATTGTTTGTGTTCATAAGCACCATCAGGGTCTTTCAAAATCTTCCTCTGGGCACAACTATAAACAAGGGCGAACAATATAATAAAAGAAACCCATCCAATATAATATGTGGGTGTTTTACTCACATTACCAGCAAGTTTATTTTATAAACAGTATTTCTCTATAATGTGGCAATTGCCATAGCCTGTCGTCCATTATTCTTTCCAGCTCGTCAGCATATTTACGAACCTCTTCCATAGCAGGTCTCACCTCTTTGGCATATAGTTCTGCCTGCTTGGGCAAGTCTCCTTCTTGTTCAGCCTTTTCTACTTTCTCTTGCAATTGTTCTAACGCAGAATTAAGTCTTTCGACTAATTCAGAGAGTTTTTCGTATCTCTTTCTTACTGCTGCATTTTCAGTGGGCAAACTGTTAAGAGTGGCTGCCAGTTCGCTTAGAGATTGGATAGCTGGTGGCAAAATTTGTTGATTTGCCATTTCAATGAGGGTCATAGCCTCAATGTGTATGCGTTGTGCATATTTTTCAAGCCTGACGTTGTATCTTGCTTCCACTTCTCTACGAGAAGAAACACCAGTTTCTTCAAAAAGCTTGATGGCTTCATCAGTTACATACGCTTTTATTGCTGTTGGTGTGTCAGGAATGTTATTCAAGCCCCTTCTTTCGGCTTCTCGGACCCAATCTTCGCTATAGTTGTCTCCATTGAATATTACTCTCTTGCTTTCTTTGACATACTTGTGCAGTATTTCAAGGATTGCCAATTCTTTTTTAGCTCCTTTATCTACAAGTGCTTGATAGTCCTCATAAAATTGCTTCAATTGATATGCCATTATAGTATTTAATACTGTGGCAGGTTGAGCGCAATTCATAGAGGCACCAACAGCCCTCAATTCAAATTTGTTGCCCGTGAAAGCAAAAGGACTGGTTCTATTCCTATCGGTGTTGTCAAGGAATATCGTAGGTATAGTTTCGTGAATAAACATCTTCAGTTCTGCTTCCTCTTCTTCCGTCAAGAATCTTTCGTCGGGCACACTTTGTTCCAGTCTGTCAATGACTTTTTGTAGGTGGTCTCCAATGTAAACAGAAATGATTGCTGGTGGGGCTTCATGACCGCCAAGTCTCAAATCATTACTATCACTTGCAATGCTTGCCCTTACAAGGTCGTTCCAATCATTAATTGCCTTGATGACATTAACAAAGAAGGTCAGAAAAGCAAGTTTGGTTTCAGGTGTTTTTCCTGGTGCCAGTAAGTTTCTGCCACTATCTGTACCTATAGACCAGTTCATATGTTTACCAGAGCCGTTAATACCTGCAAATGGCTTCTCATGCAGAAGGACTCTCAATCCGTGCCTACGAGCAACCCTGTCCATTAAGTCCATTAACAACTGATTATGGTCGTTAGATATGTTTGCTTCTTCAAACCATGGAGCACATTCATATTGCGACGGTGCTACTTCATTATGTCGTGTGTGTAAGGGAATACCCAATCTATATGCTTCATATTCAAGGTCTGCCATGAATGCAAGCACTCTGTCAGGAATTGAAGCAAAATAGTGGTCTTCCAATTGTTGGTTCTTGGGGGGCAAGGCTCCAACAAGCGTTCTACCTGTCAATATGAGGTCTGGTCTTGCTTCATACCATTGCTCGTCAATGAGGAAATACTCCTGTTCCCATCCCATTGTAGAGAAGATACGTGTTGCTTCAGGGAAGAACAACTTAACAACCGGCAAGCCATATTTGTTCAGTGCGTGAATTGACCTAATGAGTGGTGTCTTATAATCCAGAGCCTCTCCTGTATATGACACGAATATTGCTGGAATACATAATGTCCGTGTTCCTCCTGTTTCCATAATGAAGGCAGGACTGGAAGGGTCCCATGCAGTATATCCACGTGCTTCAAAAGTGCTTCTTATTCCACCACTTGGGAAACTTGAAGCATCGGGCTCCTGTTGGACAAGTGCTTTGCCGCTAAACTTCTCTATTGGTTTGCCTTCTTTATTCAGTGCAAGGAAGGAATCGTGTTTTTGGGCTATAGTTCCTGCCAGTGGCTGGAACCAGTGAGTGTAGTGTGTGGCACCCATATCAATTGCCCATGCTTTCATCCCTGCCGCCACCGCATCGGCTATATCTTCAGTTATTGGACGTTGTCCTCTAATGGCTTCTTGTAATTTTTCAAAAACTGCGTCAGGCAGGTATTGTCTCTGTGCTTCTTCGTTGAAGACTAATTCACCGAAGATTTCAGAGGGCTTTTCAACGCTGTCCAACATGGATTCCATCTCCATCAGGCTTGTTAACTCGCTCATTTGCACGGATTTTATCTATTGCAAAGTTATGCAACTTTTACCGATAAAAACGCACTGTTATTCCTGTTAGTATCCCTTTGTCAGGATTCGCTTTTTGACCTCTTGTTTGAATATGCTTTTTGAGTCTTTTCATATAAGGTCTTGTCAAAATATACGAACCTGAAATCTCTGTATTCCATGGGGTTTTTAAACATATCTTTCACATAGGGCTGTAGAATCCTATAATTTTCTTCATACCACAGAAAGATAGCAGGCACTCTTTTGATTACTATCTTCTCTGCTTCCAAAAGGTGTTTGTAAGCCTCTTCTTCACTGGTGGCATATAACCCTTTGATATATAATTCGTCAAAGGTTGCGTCTTTAAATCTGCTCACATTTGGGAAAGAGGGTTCTGTGGGATTGTCAGGAACTCCCGAACCGTAAAAAATACTCAAAAAACTGGCTGGATGAGGAAAGTCAGCAACCCAACCAAGTCGTGCCATTTGAAATTCTCCTTTTTGTAATCTCTCCAACCATTCCTGTCTTGATACGACATCAATATTCAAGTGAATTCCAAATTTTTTCAAGTATTCATGAACTGCCAGTGCCACATGCATGTGTATTGGATCTCCTTCGTTAATCATCAATTCCAGAGTGTCTGGCTTTGTTTGGGCTTGTTCAAGCCATTTCTTTGCTTCTTCTTCATTGTAAGAATAACCTTCCAGTTCGTTATTGTGATATTCTGGAAAAACAGGGGGTACAATGCCGAAGCGAGCAGGAGACTGTGCTTCCCCCATTAAAACTCTGTTGTATATGTCTTCTCTATCAATCATATATGCCAATGCTTTTCGCAGGGCTTCGTCATTAAAAGGTGTCTTTGCTGTGTTAAGCACATACATTTGTGTTGACATCTCTGGTGACCTTTGGTCAACATACTTTAAATCCTTGGAAGGGGAATTTTCCAAGATTGAAATAATCTCGTCCGTGGAAAGCCTATAAACCATATCAACTTCTCCAGCAAGAAACTTGTTAATCACTACATCCCTGTCTTTTTCTCTTTTCACTATCACTTTGTCAAGGAAGGGAAGTTTATTGCCTACATCATCAGTTAGGTAATAATCAGGATTTTTGGTAAGAACAAGCAAAGAATCGGAGAGATTTTCAACAATGAAGGGACCGCTTCCTATTACTTCCTTCAGATAGTAACCATTTTCGTCTTGTGCCACTGCTTCTTGCGGAAATACAAATCCTGCAGGACCAGCCATAATTTGCAAAAACAACTGATAGGGATGCTCTAATTCTATGACAAGTGTTGAGTCATTAACCACTTTTATCCCTTCAATGTCCTGTGCTTTGCCTTCGTAATAGTCTGTTGCCCCTTTAATAACATCTTTAATAGTTGATGAAAACAGAGAGTTATTAGGGTGTTTGGTAGCGAGCAGTTTGAGGCAATATGCCACATCATTAGCAGTGATTTGTTTCCCTGTCTTGTGAAATTTGGCATCAGTCCTCAGGTGAAAGGTGTAAGTTTTTCCATCTTCTGATATCTCCCATTTTTTTGCCAGTGCAGGTTCTATCTCCAGTGTGGCAGGATTGAATCTGACAAGCCCATCAAAAATCTGGGCAGTGACCCGATATGTTATAACATCTTTCACGTCGTGGGGGAACAGGTCATTGGGAATGTAATCCTCTGTATAGATAAAAGTGCCTCCATAATATTTACCACCTTTCGCCTTCTGGAAATTTGCTTCTCTAAGATTGATCTGGGGTTCTTTTTTGCTTTGCCCATGCTCGCACGATGCAAGACCAAGCAACGTAATTGCCATGATCACAAGAAAAACACTCCTCATTGAAATGACTTATTTTATAGTAGCAAAAATAAAACATTTAATGTGAGCAAGTATCAAATAGGTTTAATCTGTTGCTCCTTTTGAAATTTTGTCAGACTACCACGTTTCTTTTCAAACATCAGGTTAGTTTATCTAATCGTTCTATTAACGTTGTTCTATCGTTTGGCAAACTTTAAATATAATTGTGTACAATTAAAACCCACAAACACACTATTCCCCATCCCAGCAGGTTCATCAGGAAACCCTTCCGTGCCATATATGGAATAGTTAATTCGCCACTTGCATAAACTATTGCATTAGGTGGTGTGGCAATGGGCAACATAAAGGCAAGAGATGCACTATATGCTATGGGCAGGGCACCAAGCAATGGGTCAATACCCATCTGGACATATACAGGAATGAGGATGGGCAGGAGTGTAGCAGTTGTTGCAGTATTGGACGTCAGTTCTGTAAGAAAGTTAACAGCAAGTGCGAAAATCATGACTATTGCTAATGGATGCAAGAAAGAAAGCAACTCAGCAAGGTGACTGGCGAGGACGTTTGCAGTGCCAGATGCAGTCATCAGGCGAGAAAGAGCCAGCCCACCGCCAAACAACAATAAAATGCCCCAATCAATCATCTCAATAGCCTCTTTTCCATTAATTATCCGTTTTCCTCGGAATGGAATCCCTGTAAGGAGAAGCACTGCCGTTATGCCAATAATCCATGTTTTGACTTTTCTTAGCACAGGAATAAATTCAGAAAGAACGGGCACTATAAGCCATAATATAATAACAATGCCGATGAAGAGAGCAACATATTTCTGAGTGGGTGTTAACCTATCAATTTTGATAGGGATTGTCACAGGTTTGTTAGTAAGTTCCCTTGTCAGAACAAGCACAGCCACTGCCAAAAGGATGATAGATACAGGAAGGCTTAGGATAAGCCAATCCATAAAAGAAATCTGATAACCTTCGTCCATCAAGAATCCAGCAGTTATTCCATTTGGTGGGGTCCCTATTAGTGTTGCTATTCCCCCTATGGAACTTGCCCATGCTATAATCAGAAGGAAAGGTCTTTTGTCGTCAAACTTTTCTGTAAGGACCAAGACGATGGGTAAAAGCATGGCAGTGACAACAGTATTACTCATCCACATTGAAAGTACAGCACCGATAATACCTAATGCTCCTACAAGTTGATAAGTAGTCTTAACCCTCAATATCTTTAAAATACCTATGCTAACCCATTTGTCTATTCCATATTTGTGCAGAGTGCCCCCAAGAACAAATGTTGACAAGAATAACCATATAATTGGTGCCACGTAACCCCCACTAACATAAGACCATGATACCGGTTCCCCTTCCTTACTTGTTAAAGGAACCAGTGCTACAAATAAAAGGGGAAGTAGGGCAGTAGCCCATAGGGGAAGCAATTCTGTCAGCCACAATCCAGCCATTATGCCCGTAAGCACTATAACACAGCGAACAGAAGAAAGGTCATATGCACCAACACCCCTCAACGAAAAGGCAATGAAAAGGAATATCATAACAACTATCAGGAAAACCACAATCCTCTTCGTTTTCACTACTGTTGCCTAAATTTGTTCCAAAGTAAAGAAACTTGAGATTTCTATTGATAATGTTGGGATTTGTTTTAGTTCTTTATTCATGTCGCCGAGATTATGTGTGTGATTGTTCTGTATATAGCAAAAGCGGAACCCTGATAATTCAAGTAGAAGCCCAGATTCGGGCACGTTCATTTGAAAAGGAGAAAATGTGTGCCCAAATACAGCGTAAACTGAATGATATTTATCGCTATGCAGAACCAACAGTGACGTGTGTTATTAGATGAAAAGGAGCAACCATGTGTCATATTTTATCCTCCCCTCTACAAATGCAGAAAATATAAGCAATTTTATTTAAATGGCATAGAGTATCTCAGCCCCTCCCGCAGGCGAGAAGGTGAGTTCAAGGTATGGTGGACATCAAATACAATGTTACCGTAGTTACGCAGAGTAAAGAGCACATAGTAACTTAAAAAAGTCATTGGATAGAACACCTCTGTGAAGGAACTCAGTTTCACTGTGTGGTTTAAATTTAACCGAAAAAAAACAGTCGCATTGTGATAAGCCTGCCTGTGCAGACCCTTGCAATACTAACATTCTTTTCCCTTTCCGTTTAATATACTACAAAACGCAGATAGTGATATGAAGACATGGACATTTCCCGCACTTATTGGGATTGGATTTATTCTT
>WFXT01000082.1 GCA_015490475.1 Bacteroidota bacterium | reverse complement strand
GAGCGAGGCTCCTGCCACTTGTGTTTTACTACTTTACCTGAGATACCTACAAGTTTTTCTATGGCAGTATAATATGGTTCTAAATCTTCATATGTTATGGGCCAGTCAACGATGTTGGCTCCTTCAATCTCTCCATAAGTGCTAAGCAACTTAAAATCTACCGGTTTCATTCTGTGGAAATAACCACTCATAATATTTGAAGAACCGCCAACCATAACCCCATTCCAGAAGCTCACTATATCACGAGACCATGAGCCATCGCCTCGGGGCAACTCTAATACTCTTGGTTCCAGCTTTTTGGGCGGATCATAAACAGTTCGTCTACAACATGCCAGTTCGTCCTTTCTAAAGTGTTCTGTTTTAAACCAAGGTCCCTTTTCTAAGACAACAACTTTAAAGCCTGCTTTGGAAAGCAACCAAGCGGGTGGTCCGCCACCGGCACCGCTCCCAATGATGCAAACGTCATATTGCATAATCACTTGCCAAATTAGTTAAGAAAATCTAACCATCCCGCCTTGGGCCTATAACCAGACGCCTGCAATATGTATTGCCCCGTCGTATCTGGATGGGTTAGCAATTCATATAGCGTTGTTTCAGGATGCTTTTCCATATAGGCTCTTACTATTTGCCAGCCTATCCATGTTCCTATGTTGCCTGGCGATTCAGGGGGCAATCCAGCAGTGGTATTACCGTCTTGAACATATTTTCTGTATTTGATGTATTCATTATTATACAACAGGTCATGTTTTAGGAAGTATTCCCATAAGTCTGCTTCATATTGCTTTACCCATTCCCATTTTTTTCCTTCCCATCCTATCAAGATTGTATCGTGATATTCGGGAAGAAGTTGTTCAATGACATATAAAATCTTGCCATTATAAATCATATGGGCAAGGAGGTGGGGCATCGGGTCTGGTGGTGGAAAAAGGTTTTCCATAATGACTTTTAACATATCAGGAACCATGTATTCGTGCCTGAATTTGCGAATCATATAGAGGGGATAGAGTAGCGAAGGATAATATTTGAACTTGGGACCAAGGTACATATCTAATTCCCACGCAAGTATGTTACTGTCAACAAAACACTTATAAACAAAAGGCGCTACATATGTGTATATTTGATAATCTGGCATATTGGGATAAATTGCTTTTAACTTACGCAGAGCGGTGTGTAATTCTTTTACTTTCTTCTGGACAAACTCTGTGGGAAAAGCCACTTTTACAGAATCGTATAGTTCCTGCATATATGGGTCTTGCAATATTAGTTTCTGAAGGTTTTCAATTGCGGTAGTGTCAGTAGGCTTTCCCATTCGGTGAATGATGAAAAAATCTTCTGTCATGCGGGGATGTGCAGGATATAGGGAATCAAGAACATATTCAACGAAAGCACTATCCCACGAGTGTGAATATATTGCAGAATCATATCTGAAAAATGAAATATTGACTTCTTTTTCAGGCAGTTCCTTTTTATTACAGCTAAGCATAAGTAGTCCAATAGGAACAATGCTAATTGTTATTTTCTTTAACATATTTGAAAAATTTAGCCAAATGTCAATGATAAAACGATATAGAGGCAGGGTTTATGGTAAAGTGCAAGGTGTTTATTTCAGGGCTTCAGCACAGGAGGAAGCTCGTAGGTTGGGGGTAACAGGATGGATTCGCAATGTTGAAGATGGTTCCGTGGAATTTGAGGTTCAAGGCTCCGAAGAATCCGTTAGTAAGTTTCTTGAATGGGCAAAAGAGGGACCACCTGCTGCACGAGTTGACAATTTTAAGGTTGAAGAAATTCCTGTGGTAGAGGGCGAACAGGATTTCCATATCCGATATTAGAAAAATTACTAATTTTGACTTATGATTTTGAGACTATTGTCTGTTGTAGTGGTGTGTAGCCTGGCGATGGGGAGTTGCAAAACAGTTCCAGAAGGAGCAGCAGACGAACAGGATTTTATTACTAAGAGATTGATGGTTCCTGACTATGATTCTCTTAAAGCATGGTTAGAAGTGCGTGTTAATAGGACTACATATAATAAATGGCTTCAGAGACTTCATAAGTATGACACAACATTGACGCTAAGCGAGTTACATATCCTATACTATGCATGGATATATCATCCAAAATATAATCCTTATAACCAAGAAGTTATGAGAATTTTTTCGTTAGCGAGAATGAAAATTGCAGGTTCTCAAACTGGGGAGGTTGAATTGATTGAAACAATGGAAGAGTTAGACAAGGCTTTAAAAATGGACCCCTTTTGCCTTCCTTGTAGATATCTTCACTTTATGGGATTTCATATTATGGGCAGAGAAGAGCAGGCACGCAAGGTTCAAAAACTAATTGATAAAATGGCGTTTGTTATCAGGCTGTCTGGTATGGGCACAGAAGAATCCCCCATACACGTAATATCTCCACATCATGCTGATGGTTTCCTTTTTATTAGCGGATTAAAGTCTAAGAAAAAGCGAATAGAACTTTATAACGATTCCATTTACCTATATGTTGTAGATCTTGAAAAGCAAAAGGATAGTAAGGTAAAAAAGCTTGTGTTTGATATTACGCCTGCTGTCCAATGGCAACAGAGACAGAAGAAAAAACAGGAGGATAATAAAGGTGGTGTGGCTCGTGATAGGTAATTTTGCAACAGATATATTTTTGGCATATTAATTGCTCTTATGGACACAAAATAAAATGTTATGATGCTTTGGCGGACGATGATAATAATAACGGCATTAACTGTATTGTGGCAATGTGCTTCTTACAAAGCCCATATCAGGCGAGGTAACTATGACCGGGCAATAGAAATCTTAGTTAGAAAGATTCAAAAAGGAAAGTATGGTCCTGATGAGGTTTCTGCACTTATTAAAGCATTTAACCTTGCTCAGGATAGAGATTTAGCACGTCTTATGGCATTGGAAAATGTTACAACAGCCGAAGGTATGGAGGAAAAGTTGACACTATTGCAAATTGTGGATTCCAGACAGGACCTTGTATATACTGTCATTCCCGTTAAGGCAGGCAAGGTTGTCGCAGATAAAACTACTTTGAATTTTTATGATGGGGTTAAAGACGAGATTCAACGAACAGCACAACAATTGGCACAGCGATACATGGCTGAAGTTCGCCGATTGCTAAAAAGTAATGATTATAGGGACGCTCGTTTGGCTTATGAGTATCTTACCAAATTAGAACGTGTTAACAGGATTTCCTATGTTTATAAACCGCATGAGATAAGGAAGTTAAAGGAGCAAGCCTATCAAAAGGGGACAGTGCGTATAGGTGTTGTAGTGCGAGGACGATGGGTGCCCCCGGACTTAAAAGCATTTTTGCTTGAAAAGGGAGTCTGGGAACCAATACAACTCAACTGGGCTTTGATAAAGCCTGTATGGAACGATAAGGAGCTTAATAATTTTCACAAAGTCTTCCTGATTGACATTTACAACATTGAAGTTTCTCCAGAAAGCTTAGAACAAATTGAAAAAACAATAGAAAAAGACAGCATTGTTGATTGGAAGATAACTGTTACAAGCGATGGAGACACTATAAAAAGTCCTGTGTATAGGCGTTTCAAAGCAACGATTCGTGAGATCAGACAGTTTAAGGAGGCTGCAATACATAGCAGAGTTTCTTTAATGGAAGGGAATCATACGGTAATCAGTGCCCCTATTGACGTTAGTACCAAATTTGAGAATGTTGGGTACGTTATAATCGGTGATAAGGAAATTGTGCCACGCAATATTCTTGCAAAAGAAATAAAAGGACCTGTCCCATTTCCTTCAGATGTGGAGATGGTTATGATGGGTGCTGATGAACTCAGAAGGCAGGCAATTGAGTTTATCTATAAGAACAAATCATATTTTGAACGATGAGAAATTATGAAATATAAACTTCAGTTTTGCTTTCAAACAATCTTCTTTAGATTTATAAATGCCTTGCCATTGTGTAATGGCAACTTTAGGAGCATTTAGGAGTAGAAGGGGAGCTAACGGCTTGAGATCGTGTTCAGTTTGATTAAATACCCACACCCGGACCCTCCCCGCATACGGGGAGGGGAGGAGTGAAAGAACTTTTATCAACGGAACTCCATTTAAAGGGCAAGTTTAGAAAAACGGGTTTAAAACACTATCTGTGTCCTTATTGATATTCCATGCATTGCACCAACATTGCCCCATAGTGTATAAACATAGTTTAGTTTGACTTTAACAGCAGAAGTTAGATAAGCATTTATTCCAAAAGTGAAGCCTTGGAGGGTTCCACCACCATTAGCAACTCGTAGGTCTGCTTGACTATATCTAATTGCTAACTCCCATGCTCCGAGTCCCCCTTCATTGATTGGTTTGGTTGGTTTTACGCCTCCTGCTCCCTTGTGCAAACCTTTGAAGCTCCTGTGCTCTCCTGTTAGGACATAGGACAGTTGGGCGTAGAATGCATTTATGTTATCATTTATCCCATTATTAAGTGTATCCTTACCTTGGATGAAGAATCCCATTCCTTCTGCTTGAAAACTTAAAGGTCCTCTGTTAAGTGCCAGTTCTAAGCCTCCAGAGGAAAGGGAAGAAACAATTATATCTGGAGTAGCAATTACCTTGGGCAAAGTGCTTACTTCTGGTCTCAATTTCCAGTGTATAATTCTGCTCGGAGGTTGCCAATAGGCACCATGAACACCTATAAAGAACCAGTTACTGCCATCTTCTGATAAAGCAGGCAGGAAAGCTAATCTCAAAATATAATTAAGGTCCTGAAAAGTTCCTTTAAAATCGTAGTTTTTACCAGAGTTGAACATTGCTGCGAATTGATAGCCCCATCGTTTTTTGTCCCCACGGAGCATAATTCCTGTTCCGCGGATTCCTGTTAACTCTGATATGTAACTGCGTTCAATGAAGGTAATGTGATTACTACTTGTGAGGGCTTCAAAACGAAGGGGCTGCTTGAACTGACCAAACTTAATACCCTTTAACCACCATTTTCTGGTATGGAATTCCAAAAACACGTCTTTAAACTTGACTTTGGCACCAGCGAAGTCCATTTGAACTTTGTAACTGATGAGACCATCGTAAAGTTTACCGCCGTTGTATAAGCGTACACGTCTAAAGCGAGCAGTGAGAGGGGCAATAGAGCCCGTTCGGGCAACTACGGAGTCGTCACCTTGTTGAAAATTTATGTCGTAATGGATTCGTCCGCCAAGTTT
>WFXT01000081.1 GCA_015490475.1 Bacteroidota bacterium | reverse complement strand
CATCTGAAGTGTAGTATATACATTAGCTTGGTCAGGGGTGTTGTATTTCTCCATCATGGTTTCAGCAAGCGAATCTATGGCAGGTTGCAACCATGTTTCCTCAGCGTCAATCATTACTGTATAGCACATGTTGATGGCTTCCTTTATTAAAGTTTCTACTCTATGACGTGCTTTATTCCAGCGCGTTTGTTCTTCCGCAGTTAAGGGCTTCCCTGAGGATAGCTTTTCCAATATATCTATTGGTGCTATTCCAGAAACTTTAAATTCAAAATATTTGCAGTTTCTATAATCTTTCCCTGCTTTCAATAAGGATAATTTCCCCTTAAGAGCTTTCTCAAAAGCATCTTCTTCTTGTTTACCTTCAATAGCGTAATCTAAGATAACGTTTATGTTTTTATTTTCAAGAAATTCAAACCACTGTTTTGCCTCTAAAACTGTTTCACCACCACAAAAAATAGGGAATACAGTCTTCTTAAAAAGAAAGGATATGGGCAAGTGTATTTTGAGTGCAGCTGTTGTTGTGGCTTCAATAACCTTGACTAACCATGAATATTTTGCTATGGTTAGGTAGATTAGTCTCATCCGTAAATCCCAACAAGAGTAAGTCTCATAAGCACAATCGGTTTGCAGTAAAAGTTCCTTTAGTTTCTTTGTGCTTTTATTCATCAATGCTAATGTAAGAACATTATCTTAAAGTTAAGAGGACAAGCGTCTTGGGAACTTTTATTATCCTGAGGTTGTTTACTTGCATTGGACACCGCGGGGTGGAGCAGTGGTAGCTCGTGGGGCTCATAACCCCAAGGTCGCGGGTTCGACTCCCGCCCCCGCAACAAAGCCACACTCCCCGGTAGCTCAGCGGTAGAGCGGGTGGCTGTTAACCACTAGGTCGCAGGTTCGAATCCTGCCCGGGGAGCATAGCTTTATGCATTCCCAGAGATAGGTTTCCCTCCCGGTGATCGTATTGATTTATACAGTTTGTTTACAGTTCGTTCATGTACTGGCATTGAGAATGAACAAAACATTGGTAGAGCTGTTAAAAGTATTGATTCTCAATATATTGTTTAGTCTTATGACAGACGATAGTGTAAACTATTCTAAAGAGAACTCATCAACTATAAGGATATTTTAACATTGAATAACAGATGGGTTGATACGGTATATGCAGATATTGAGACGCTTGAAATTCATGCAGACAGCATTATCCTGTTCGTGGATTTTATTGAATATTACAGAGATGATGAGGCAGTGGAAGTAGCAAAGAAATTAGGTAGTGCCGATATAGAGATAACAGAAACGGGCGACACTCATTATTATGTTTTAAACGATTACATAATCATTGATTCTGTGGAAGACCTTTTCCCTTTGCTTGTCACTGACTCCACCAGAATTGAGTTGCTTGAAGTTATGGGAGACACAGTGCTTGATTTCGATCAACCGACGCAAGCATTGAAAAGATTGAAGCTTTCTCCTTTCAAATTAGCAATAACAAGAGATGACAAAATTGTGTTGTTGCAAGAGATATTTATCCCATAGGGGAAATTATTTTAAATTAAAAGCGTGTCAAAACGAATGTCAGATAATAAAAAATATTTTTTGTAAATTAGCATTCAAATTTTAGAGGGCATGAGTGTGAGGTTATTTTTGATTGTTTTGGTTGTAGTATCTTTAGAAATAGCTCATGCACAGACCCCTAATGGTAGAATAGACGACCTGACAGAACTATTTACTTGCAGGGAGTATTATTTTACCATGCAATCTGACGGGATTCATCTTGCTACTGACGTGTGTGTACCAATATTACAGGACGACTGGAAAGTGTATGATATAACAGTTAATGTTCAAGGGAGTACCGTAGTAATTGATTCTATTCGTTTGGCACGGCGTGGACAACAGATTTTTTGGATGCCCGGTCAGGCAAATCCGTGGCAATTGCCAGCAGTGTTGACAAGAACGCCATATAATAAGGATAACATGCTTCAGCAACATATGGTGATCACTCTTGCCGGATATGTAAGCATTGCTCAGGATACAAGGGGGCGGTATGGTTCTGAAGGAACATATCTGGCTATGTATAGCGACTCGTGGAAAAAGACACCTTATGTCTCACCAGGTTGGACACATCCCCTTGACCTCTTTGGAACAGCCAACACACATCAAGATGGATTTGAAACTTTACTGTTTATTAGGGATTCCCTTAGGTGGTCTTATGATGATACTGTATTGACTCCTTCCGACCCAATATTGGTCAATGGCAAAGTATGTATGTTCGGGTCTTCTGCCCTTGGAAACACTCAATATCAAACTGCTGCTGTGGGAACGGCAGGCATCCTTTCCTGTCTAATGCCAATAGTGGCAGGTGGCGAACAATGGGTTTTGGGTCACTATAATGGACTGTTCAGGGAACGCTTAATAACAGGTTGGCTGGCAGGACGCTATTTAATGTATGAATGGGACACTGCTAACATTAGCAACGATAAAGATACAATCCATTCTCTGGCTGATTATCCAGCTCCTTATAATCAGAGTCCTGTGACCTTATGGCAAAAGGCAGTGGATTTCTGGTCGGTGGACAATCAAGCCCATTATCCATACTCCTCAGTTAGAGCATTAATGGACGTTAGTCACGCCCCATTACCAGGTGGCGTTAGTAGATATACCAACTATGAAGTGCCCACTTATAACATAGTGGGATGGTGGGACATATACAACATTTCGCAAATAGAGACGTGGCTACAGATGAGGCAGCATACAAACCATAGACCCTATCACAAACTGGTTGTGGGTCCATGGGCTCATCAAACAATAGGAATGTTAAAAACAGGAGATGTAGAATATAAACGTAATGCAGGAGACGTCCTTGGTCAGGCATGGACACAGAAGTATGGTGCTCCCATTTCTCAAATGCAAAACACCGAGTTATTCCAGTGGTTCAGAGCATGGTTAGGTCTCCCTGAATTTGTCCTTTTGCCAGACACTTCATGGCAATATGTCACTGATTACAATGGTAGCCCAGTGTATGTCATGATTCCGGCAGATACATATTCCGTCCCTTATGATACATTCATTAATTTTCTGAATGGTGTAGGCATTCTTCCTGATGTTCCTATTAGGGTTAAAGGTGTTCCTACGATGGACTCAAACACTATATATTATGTTGATTTTGGACCAACGGGAACCTCTGTATTTGGCGACACCACAGGAACTCGTGTAGTATCTGGAACATATGTGTTTCATGATTCTGTTACACCGCCTTTACGATTTTATTTTGCTAGCAGCGACACACAGCACGGCAATTGGTGGATGGCTGCCGACTCATTTCCTCCTCGCGATGTTTCAACTTATGTTCTGTATCTACATCCCGATGGTAAGATATATGATACACCGCCTACTGATTCTGCTACTTTCACTTATTTCGTTGACCCTTGGAAGCCAGTGTATACCATAGGTGGACCGAATATGATAGTAAGGGTTCCCGATGGTTCCCGCAATAGTCAGGGTCCCATGTGGATGAACAACCCTGCCTGGGAACATTTAACATATCCACCTGACACCTTAGTTAATGGACAGCAATATCCAAGACACTTAGTGTTTCTGTCAGACCCCTTACCTGATTCCTTGACTATTGTTGGATATACTAATGTGGAACTGTGGGCAAGTGGGGTGCCTCTGGCGTCTCAAATGACAGATTCTCTTGACATGGACATTATTGTTCGTATTGTGGATGTTCGTCCAGATGGTAAAGAATTCTATGTTTATGAAGCTCCTGTTAATGCCAGAGCAAGACTATATACTGCCTCTGTAGCAGATGGTAATCCCATTGATTCACTTCCGTGGTCCAATATTGCCAGTGGCAAGAGATACAAATTTAGATTTAGAAGTTTTCCTATTGCTTACACTTTTGGTCCAGGACATAGGATAAAGATAGTTATTACAGGCAACAATTGGCCACTATATCAATCCAATCCACATGTCCCCCTTGAACAAGGTGACTTCTTTAGAGTAACCCCAGCTCAAATGGATACTGCTACCTACAATTTCTATGGACAAATTCTTTCGCCCAGACCTATATTGCAAAGCATACATATTGGACCAAGTTATTTAGCCAAAATAGAGCTACCTGTGTTATATCACCCCACTATTCCGGGTCCTACTTATGTTTCTAAACCGCAAGATAATAGTTCACTTTGTCAGCCGTTGTCTGTTCACTTATCCGGAAACACTTTATGGCTCGAATTTGATAAAGGCGGAGTGTTAAGAAATGTTAGGATTTACGACATTAATGGTAAGCAATTGTATTCTTTGTCTTCCATGCAAAAAATATGGGGTGTTTCATTTGATTTACCAGCGGGTGCATACGTTGTCAATATAATTTCTGAAAAGGCATGTTTTAGTAATTGGCTTGTTAGTAAAGCAGAGTAATAGTTTGTAATTTTTTACATTTAAAAATTATGGTGTATATT
>WFXT01000080.1 GCA_015490475.1 Bacteroidota bacterium | reverse complement strand
TCATGGTTAAAGCATTTTCTAACAAAAGTAGAAAATATTTCTTTACTTACCAATACTGTTTAAGCGAGAAGAAGTACGGTTATTTGTGCAGGTCCGTGGGCTCCTTTGACCAGTTTCTTTTCAATGTCGGCAGTGCGACTTGGTCCTGTTATGACACTTATTGAAGAAGGCATTTCGTCCTGCAAAGAAATCTCTTCAAAAAAATCTTTTAAATCTGGATAAATCTGGCTTTTAGTAGCAACAACGAAATGAACTGGTGCTATTAATCCTGCTTGTCTGCCAATAGAAGAATCCACAACTATTGAACCTGTTCGTGCTATTAGTGCTCTGCAAGCAGTTATCCCAGCTTTTGCCTGCCATTGATTAGACTTGCTAACAAACTCTGCCACCAACTTACTTTTCATTAGTGTTCTATCAAACCATATATCTCTATACAGTTCAAATAATTCATTAATTCGTTTCCTTATTTGCCCTGGATTATTAAACATTTCAACTTCAATATCAACCTGTCGTGCCCTTTCAACAAATACTTCAACTAAATCATCAGTCGGAATACTAAAGATTTTATTCCACCAAATTTCAGGATAGGGAAATCGCACCTGCAGTTTACGGTATATACTTTCAAGCTTTTTCAATATCGCATTCCTCGCCATAACCTTCAGGTAGTATGTGTTTTTCCATCAGCTGATGACTCGTCAGTATCTATTGTTTCCACTTCCATCTGCTTGTTGTCGTCTTGCTGTGTAGTGTTATGACTTTCTGAAGCAGGGGGCTTCCCAATAATCTTTTCTACCTCGTCCTTCGTTAAAACTTCTTTTTTAAGCAATTCTTCAGCCAGATTTTTCAAGTGCTCAATATTTTCTTGTAATATTTCCAATGCCCGTTCATAAGCATATTGAACTATCTTCCTCACTTCTTCGTCAATCAATTTAGCAGTCTCTTCAGAATATGGTTTCTGGAAGGACATTTCTTCCTCTCGTTCCGAAAAGGCAACAAGACCCAGTTTTTCCGACATACCAAATTTTTTAACCATATTATAAGCGATCTGTGTTACCCGTTCAAGATCATTTTGAGCTCCTGTTGACTGATGTCCAAAAATTATCTCCTCAGCCGCACGTCCTCCAAGGGCAACAATCATATGCTCCAACATCTGATCTTTTGTGTAAATATACCTCTCCTTAGGAAGATATTGAGCAAAGCCAAGACTACCCATGGCACGTGGAATGATAGTAACCTTATATAGCGGGTCAACATGTTTCAACATCCATGAGACCACAGCATGGCCTGCTTCATGATATGCAACAACTCTTTTCTCCTCTGGGGACATCACTATCTTCCTTCTTAATCCTCCGATAACCTTATCAATTGCATCTACAAAATCTTCCATTTCAATCTGGGATTTGTTTCTTCGTGCTGCAAGCAAAGCAGCCTCGTTGCATACGTTTGCTATATCTGCCCCGACAAATCCAGGGGTCAGCAACGCCAATTTATGAACATCCACATCTGGTGCCACCTTCAGGTCTCTCATATGTATTTTGAAAATTTCTTCTCGTCCTTTAATATCTGGACGGTCAAGAATTATTTGCCGGTCAAAGCGACCGGGACGCAACAGTGCTTTATCAAGAACATCAGGACGATTAGTAGCAGCCATCACGATTATGCCAAGACGAGAATCAAAGCCGTCCATTTCAACAAGCAATTGATTTAAGGTGCTCTCTCGCTCGTCATTCCCTCCCGGGATTAAGTATTTACCACGGGCTCTGCCAATAGCATCAATTTCGTCAATAAATACTATACATGGTGCTTTTTCCCGTGCCTGCCTAAACAAATCTCTCACTCTGCTTGCCCCAACACCAACAAACATTTCAACAAACTCAGAACCAGAAACAGAAAAGAAGGGAACATGTGCTTCTCCCGCTACTGCCTTGGCAAGAAGAGTTTTCCCTGTGCCTGGTGGTCCCACAAGTAAAACCCCCTTCGGAATTTTACCGCCTAGAGCCGTATACTTCTTAGGATTCTTTAGAAAATCAACAATCTCTTTTACTTCTTCCTTTGCTTCGTCAAGCCCCGCAACGTCTTTAAAGGTCACTTTAACCTCATCTGGATTCTGAATTACTCTTGCACGAGTCTTTCCGAAAGAAAATATCTGTCCTCCAGGTCCCGCCATCCTCCGCATAAGAAAAACCCACAAAACGATCAATATGATTATAGGAACCACCCAAAGCATAATATCTCTGAGGAGACTACGTCTGACCACATATTTGACAGGAATGGTTTTCAAGTAAGGATATTGCTGGGCAAATTCCTCCAGCTTGGACTCAAAATGCTCTAAGGAGCCAATGGAAAAAATAAAATGCGGTCCTGGATTGGGCGTGCCAAACATAGTTGTCCTAACATCTTCATATCCCGGTTTCCTAAGACTATCAGGATGAATATATACCTCAACATATTCCTTGTTGACAACTACGAGCCTCTCAACATCTCCAGAGGGAACAATACGTGAGAAAAACTCATTTACTGTTATTTCCTTTCCAGACTTCTGGAATGTAAACAGCTGAATGCCCAATAATATTAAAGCAATTATGAAGTAAATCCAGTAAACAGAAAAGCCTTTTTTCTTGTGATTTTCTTTACTCATCGCTATTTTCGCCAATTATTTGACCATGTGATGTTTCGTTAGTAATAAAGAGTTCTCCAGTCTCATCAAGGGAATAAATGGGATAATCACTCCATAAGTCTTCAAGCGCATAATAATCTCTGGCTTCTGGTAGCATAATGTGAACAACATAATCAAGATAATCAAGGACTGCCCATCTCCTCGTTTCAGTACCTTCCCTAACAAATGGCAACACCCCAAGATTTTGTTTCAGCTTCAACTCCACTTCTTCAAGCAAGGTTTTAACATGAGGGTCTGCCTCCCCGGTAACAATTATAAAAAAATCTGCAGGTGTGTCACCACCACGCATATCAATAACCACAGGCTCAATTCCTTTTTTATCCAGAATAGCATTGAGAATCACCCTTATTGGCTCAGGCAAATCTCCAATTCTTCTTAACTCCATAAAAATTCAAACCAATTTTTTACTTTAGTAATCCTTATGAGTTTAACCGTTGTTTACTGCGGAAAGGTTCCCTCTACACAAGACATAGCATGGCATTATTATAATAATTATGGTATTGAACATGTTGGTTTCTGGACCGATGAGCAAACCCAAGGTCGTGGACGCATGGGAAGAAAATGGATTACTCCACCTAAAAAAGCTATTGCCTTCTCAATTAGCCTGACTGTTAAAATCTTCCCTTCTAATATTGAGCATCTTTCCGTTAATCTGGCAAACCATATAGTTAAACTACTTAATATTGCCTTTCCGGGAACAAAAGACATCTTACGAGTAAAACACCCAAATGATATATACCTCCATGACAAAAAGCTATGTGGCATATTAATAGAAAGCAAGTTAAGACATGACATAATACACGCTATTACTACCGGTATTGGCATGAACATTCTTAGTTACGAATTTCCCTCAAACATAAACGCTACTTCGCTTGACAAAGTGGTTGCTCATCTTCCTCCCCTTCCCACAATCGCAGATATGTTGATTAATGCCACTTATCAGTTCTTCAAACCTTACTTAATTTAGCAGAAAATTAACCATCAAATGGCATATGAATCAATAGTCAGGGAAGGACAATTCGCAGGGAAAACACTGAAATACGTATCACTTAACGAAGCGGAAAAGGAATTAAAAGCGAATGTGAAAAGACTTCCTTATTCTATAAGGATTCTTGCAGAAAACGTATTGAGAAACTACGATGGCGAAACTGTTACGGATGAACACATTCAACAAGTTCTGTTCTGGGAACCTAAAGGTAACCGCAAAGACATTCCTTTCTTCCCCGGACGTGTCCTGATGCAGGATTTTACTGGTGTTCCTGCTGTTGTGGACCTTGCTTCTATGCGTGACGCCCTTGCCCAAAAGGGCAAAGACCCATCCATAGTTAATCCTGTTATTCCTGCAGACCTTGTAATAGACCACTCCGTGCAAGTGGATTATTTCGGTTCAATTGATGCCTACAAGCTAAATGTGGAATGGGAATATAAGCGAAACAGAGAACGCTATCAGTTTCTAAAATGGGCACAACAGGCATTCAAAAACATGCGAATTGTTCCTCCCGGAATGGGAATAGTGCATCAGGTCAACCTTGAATATTTGGCAACAGTAGTGATAGAGAGAGAAGGATGGGCTTTTCCAGACACGCTGTTAGGCATGGACTCTCACACCCCCATGGTCAACGGTATAGGTGTGGTTGGTTGGGGCGTCGGTGGAATAGAAGCGGAAGCAGCAATGCTGGGACAACCCGTATATTTCCTCACTCCTGATGTAATTGGATTAAAGTTAACAGGAAAACTGAAAGAAGGCGTCACAACTACTGATTTAGTGCTTACAATAACACACTTACTTCGTGAGTATGGTGTTGTTGGCAAGTTTGTGGAAGTATTTGGTGATGGTCTGGATAATTTGACTGTTCCTGACAGAGCAACAATAAGCAATATGTCTCCAGAATTCGGTTGCACAATAACCTATTTCCCCATTGATGACCAAACATTATCATATTTAAGACTTACCGGACGTCCTGATGAATTGATAGAACTAGTTGAGAAATATGCCAAAGAAAACCATCTGTGGCGAGACGAAACCAATTCAGTCCAGTATACCGACGTTATAGAATTAGACCTATCAACAGTGGAACCTACGCTTGCTGGACCGCGCCGACCACATGAAAAAGTGCTCTTAAGGGACATAAAGAAAAGAGTCTTTGAACTCTTTAAGACATCCTACAATGTTGAAGAACCAAAGAAGGTTGAAATAACCATTGGTGATGAAGAAGTGGAAATTGGCGATGGATCCTTGGTTCTAGCCGCTATAACCAGTTGCACTAACACCTCCAATCCATTTGTTTTAATTGGTGCTGGTATAGTAGCCAGAAAGGCTGTTGAAAGGGGTTTGCAAGTAAAACCATGGGTCAAAACCAGTTTTGCTCCGGGGTCCCGGGTAGTTAAGGAATATCTTGAGAAAGCAGGACTAATGCCCTTCCTGGAAGCCCTTCGTTTCCATATTGTAGGATATGGCTGCACAACGTGTATTGGTAATAGTGGTCCTCTTCCCGAACCAGTAGCCACAGCTATTAAGGAAAATGACCTTACTGTTGCTTCTGTGCTTTCTGGGAACAGAAACTTTGAAGGACGCATCAATCCACTTATTAAGATGAACTTCCTTGCAAGCCCACCACTGGTAGTTGCCTATGCCCTTGCAGGTAGAATTGACTTTGACCCTTACAATGAACCACTCACCTATGACCCCAATGGAAGACCAGTCTATCTGAAAGACATCTGGTTCACACCACAAGAGGTCTTTGACATAATGAAAGAGGTAATTAATTCTGAAGAATTCAGGAAGAATTATGAGAGAATATTTGACGGTGACGAATTCTGGCAGGCTCTGGAAGCCCCAACAGGGGAATTGTATCAATGGGATGAGAAATCCACATATGTACGCAAAGCACCATGGTACGACGTTCCTGACGACCCGATTCCTCCGTCGGACATAGAAGGCGCTCGTGTGCTCGTCAAAGCCGCAGATAACATTACTACAGACCATATATCTCCTGCAGGACCAATACCGCCCGACTCACCTGCAGGCAAGTATCTACTTGAAAAGGGCGTCAAACCCTATGAACTCAACACTTACGGTGCTCGTCGTGGCAACCACGAAGTAATGGTAAGGGGAACGTTTGCAAACCCAAGAATGAGGAACTTGCTTGTAGATAAAGAGGGCTGGTGGACAAAGCATTTCCCTTCAGGTGAAATAATGAGCGTGTATGATGCATCTGTAAGATATAAACAGGAAAATGTGCCTCTGATTGTACTGGGTGCCAAGAATTATGGCATGGGGTCCTCAAGGGACTGGGCTGCCAAAGGTCCCCAACTTCAAGGAATCAAAGCCGTAATAGCACAAAACTTTGAAAGGATACATCGTTCCAATCTGGTAGGTATGGGCATAATCCCATTAGAGTTCACAGACGGGCAATCATATGAAAGTCTTGGATTAACAGGCGAAGAAGAATATTTCATAAACGGACCTGCTTCTAAATTGGAACCCTTCGCTATATGGGAAGTTACAGCCAGAAAACCAGATGGCTCTGAAGTTAAATTTAACGTAAGAGTGAGATTAGAATCACCTGTGGAAGTTAAATATATCAAACATGGTGGCATTTTGCCATATATATATAGACAATTTTTAAAACAGTAAATTCAATGCCTTAAATGAAATGACGATAAAGGTTTTTTGTTCATTAGTTAGGTGTGTTAATTTGATTATTATTGCCATTACTATGATTCTGGTAAAACACCTTATTATTGATCCTATACTGCGTGCAGTGTTAATTCCTCCTTTATTATCTGATTTTACTTTCTTTTTGCTTGTTCTATCAGTGATTTTCATTGCAGCAGGCGGTTATGCTATCAACGACTATTTTGATACGGCAGTGGACACTGTTAACAGACCGGGACAGGTCGTGGTGGGAACTGCTCTGTCCCGTCGAAAAGCACTATTAACGCACATTACATTAACCACTCTGGGTATAATACTTGGTTTTTACACTGCGTGGAAAGTGGGACGTCCTTCTTTAGGGCTCTTTCATGTTATATCGGCAGGCTTGTTATGGTTTTATTCCTCGTCATATAAAAAAACTGTTCTTATCGGTAATGTGGTCATTGCTCTGCTCTCCGCACTTGTTGTCCTATTACCTCTATTCTACGAACATCAGATATACACCAAAATGATTGACCCGTTTGGCTTGCTTCAGCATGTATATATGATTCTGACAAGAGTGTTCGTATATGCATTCTTTGCCTTCATGCTTACTTTAATTAGAGAAATAATAAAAGACATTGAAGATTTCAAGGGCGATGCACAATTTGGAATCAGAACAATGCCTGTAGTAATAGGCATAACTAACACAAAATGGATTGCAGGACTCCTAATGGCTGGAACCATCATAATATTGGGGCGAGTGATAAAATACGTATGGACTACAGGAAACCCGGTTCTGGCTCTCTATGGCTTGACCGCTGTCGTCATCCCCCTTTTCATAGCACTCATAATGCTTATCAAGGCACAGACTAAACAGGATTTCCACAAATTATCCCTTTTGTTAAAATTGATAATGTTTTCTGGAATCTTATCAATAGTTGTTTACTATGCTACTTTCATGGGATACGTGCCCCGAACATTCTAAAACCCTACTAAAATGAAATGGGTAAGTAGATATCCTATACTT
>WFXT01000079.1 GCA_015490475.1 Bacteroidota bacterium | reverse complement strand
GAGGAGTGGGAAGCATTCAAACGTGGACTGGAAGAAGTTATTAACAAGGTTATTGACTTCAGGAAAAATGAAGGGAAAACTCTTGAACAAGTCATTTTGTCGTATATTCAAGAAATTGAACAAAGACTAAGAAAAATAGAGGAATTAGAACCAGAGAGAAATCAATTGCTACGCCAGAACTTAAGAGAAAACATTAACAAGTTGAAACATAATATTGATGACCTGGATGAATCTCGCTTTGAACAGGAAGTGCTTTATTACATAATCAAAATGGACTTTACAGAAGAAAAGGATAGATTATGGCAACATATAAATCATTTCAAAGAGACTATTAATCAAGAGCCACCAAACGGGAAAAAATTGACTTTCATAGCGCAAGAAATAGGAAGAGAAATCAACACTCTGAGTAACAAAAGTCAATATGCTCCAATTCAAAAACTTGCTGTTGAGATAAAAGACTATCTGAACAGAATTAAAGAGCAACTTGCAAATGTACTGTAGTGAAGAGGAAGGCTAAAAAACGATATGTATGTTCGGAATGTGGTGCAGTTTTTCCCACATGGACGGGCAGGTGTCCCCGATGCGGTTCATGGCATTCTATCCACGAAGAAGATATTTCTACGACCCGTGCAATAAAAGAAGTTTCCTTACCACAACCTATTTCAATTGAAGGGTTCAAACCAATAGAGAAAGAGAGACTTTTGCTACCAGACAGCGAACTAAATCGTCTTCTGGGCGGCGGGATAGTCAAAGGGTCATTAATCCTGATGGGTGGTGAACCGGGAATAGGAAAGTCAACACTATGGTTACAACAGAGCCAGTTTCTTGAAGGAAAGAAGATTCTATACATAGCTGGTGAAGAGAATAAGCAGCAAGTGATGTCCCGGATGATACGACTCGGTCCACTTATGTCTAACCTTTATTTGTCTGAAGACACACAGACTTCCAGTATTGAACATGCCATAAAGAAATTAAAGCCAGACCTTGTTATCATTGATTCCATTCAAACACTCTATAATCCAGATATTGAAGGGTTGCCCGGGACTCCTTCACAGATAAGGCACTCCGCACAAATTCTTCAAAACTTAGCCAAGGAACTTAACATACCGATTGTTATAATTGGACACATTACAAAAGAAGGTGTTTTAGCAGGTCCTAAGGAATTGGAACACGTCGTTGACGTTGTATTATACTTTGAAGGTGAGCGGTCCGGCATCTTCAGACAGTTACGTTCAGTAAAAAACAGATTCGGTCCATCTTTTGAGACTGTAATATATGAAATGACTTCCAAGGGCTTGAAACCTGTTGACCCCTCTGCACTCCTTGAGGAACATGCTTCAAACACTCCGGGTGTTGCCCGTGCTATAGCCCTTGAAGGCACAAAACCTATGTGGATTGAAGTTCAGTCGCTTGTATCAACCAGTTACTTTGGTACGCCGCAAAGGTCAATAGTTGGCTATGATCCTCGTCGAGTGCAAATGTTAATAGCTGTTATTGAAAAGAGAATGGGCATTCGTGTGGGTAGCAATGACATATTCGTCAATATAACAGGTGGTATAAAAGTTCAGGACACGGCAGTGGACTTAGCAATTATAGTAGCAATTGTCTCATCGTTTTTAAACAAGCCAATAGGAACCCAGAATTTCTTTGTCGGCGAGGTGGGTCTAACAGGTGAAGTGAGAAGCGTGCCATTTATTGAACCTCGCATCAAGGCAGTTGCTGGAAAAGGGATTACACTATGGCTTCCGGCATCTGTTAAAGTCAAGCAATCTCGGGAAGTGAGGATAGAGCAAGTCTCTACTTTACAAGAATTGTATAATAAAGTCTTTGGATAAATTCTTGTAGGATATTAAACCTCAAAAGTTTAATAAACTTACTTCCTCCCCTTTGATAAATACTGCTTGAACTTCTGTTGCAGGCAATTTATCAGGATTCCGAACAAGATCATGGTTAACGACCATAAACGTGGCTTCTTGATTAGGTTCAAGAGTTCCCAATTTATCTATCATTGACCATAGGGCAGCTTTGCGAGTATATGATGCCATGCTTTCTACTATATTAAGAGACTCTTCCGCATTAATACTTTCTTCTTCCCATGGATTTTTTCTGAAAATTCCAGCATACAGGTTAATGAACGTGTTGACATCTTCCACTGGAAAATCAGTTCCTATTATGGTTATGACATTTTGCATAAGCGTTTTAAATCTGTATGAGTTTTGTAACGTGTCAATAGTTAGCTTATTAGAAAGCCAATTTTTGTCTGTAAGAAAATGAACAGGTTGAATAGATGCCACTATTTCATTATTATGCATAAGAGAGATTGTCTCATTACGAACCACTTGAACATGTTCAATTCTTTTAATGCCAGCAGGTTTAATATCAGCGTATAAAGTTGCTATTTCATGGACTGCCCGGTCCCCTATTGCGTGTGTGGCAATGATTATGTCCTCTTTGGTTCTCAATTCACTAAGCCAGTGAGTATAATACTCTATAGGCTTAACTCTTAAGCCATAATAATTTGTGCGTCCTGCATAGTTATCAAATAACAGAGCGGTATTAGCGCCAAGGGAACCATCATAAAACATTTTTATACCATTAAACAATATTCTGTTGTTCAGCGAAAAGGGTAATTGCGTAATATGTTCATAATTTTCCTGTTCAGCAAGCAATAAAACACTGTGTCTCAAGATCGGTTTAAGTTTCTCTACATAGGGCAGAAGTGAATGATTTATTCCTGCTTCGCACGATGCTACAACGCCATATTTAAGGAAATGTTTTTCTGTTTCAATATAATTTTTTAAAAATTGGCTTAATGACACGAGAGGCTTCTTCTTGTGCAACAGATTCAATGCCTCTTCCTTGACAAAACCTTTATTACCATCAAAGTCCTTTCCTTTATACGACAAGAGTCCTGCTTCCTGTATTGCACGATCATTGCATATTGCCATGTGTCCATCTACTCGTATCAGAACAATAGGTATATCATTCCTTATTGCATTTAATGTCTGCTTTGTTGGGACAGTGTCTTCCTTCATCTTGGATTCATCCCAACCTCTTGCTATTAACCAGTGTTGGTGTGTTGGGTCCGACTGTTTCAAAAGTTCAAAAACTTCTTCCCATGTTTGTATTCCCCGTAGATCAATGCCTTTATCAGCAGAATAACCAATGATATGTGTATGTACATCAACGAAAGGCGGAAGGACAATGCCGTCAAGACGTATGACATCCATTGCTTCACCGGACTCTGGAATATCTTCTCTGACTTCTACTATATTCCCCGAGGCTCTGTCAACAATTATACTCTTGGCAACTTTGAGAGGTTCAAAAGAGCAATAGACAATGTCTGCAGAAAAACAGGCAAACCTCTTTCTGTGTTGTGTTTGTGCGTTAGTATTCATAA
>WFXT01000078.1 GCA_015490475.1 Bacteroidota bacterium | reverse complement strand
TTGGTATCTCATAGGCAGAATGAGATAAAAGCCCTTGCCAGTTCTTTGACTAACATAGACATGCCCAGTCCTTCCACTGATGATGTTGATAAGTTGCTTGGCGAATTGCCGTATCAATGTAGTATGCGATATGCTGTTTCTGTGGGCATTGCAATCCTGTTTGGCACCATTCTTGTGTTGCTTTCTTTTCTATATTCCAGAACTCGGCGTATTAGAACATAGTCATCAAGTGTCTTTGTTGCTCTGAATTATCTTTGCACTATGAAACATCCCACATTCTATGACCTGATTGACACGACATTTGATTTTCCACAAGAAGGAATTGATATAGAAGGAGAACATTTATTGTTTAACGGAATTAACCTGTATGAATTGGTTCAGATTTATGGTACCCCTATGAGGCTGTTTTATCTGCCTAAAATTGGTGAGCAAATACGCAAGGCACGGCTATGGTTTACAAGAGCGTTCCGTAAATATGCTTACAAAGGAGATTATATATATTCATATTGCACTAAAAGCAATCATTTCATATTCACGCTTAAGGAGACACTTGCTAACGGAGCACATATTGAGGTCTCATACACTTATGACCTGGATATAGTTGAATATCTTGCCAGCAAAGGGCTTCTAAATCCAGAGGAGATAATAATTATTGCCAATGGATTCAAACCCCCTGATTATGCGATGAGGATAAAACAATTATTTAAAGCAGGCTTCAAAAACATTATTCCTGTGCTTGACCATGTTGAAGAATTGGAGTACTATGAAGATTTGGACACCGACGAACCATTGCAAATAGGCATCCGGATTGCTGCTGAGGAAGAACCCACTTTTGAATTTTATACGTCAAGACTTGGAATCCGTTGGGATTGGATAGTACCCTTTTATAAAGAAAGAATAGCACCAAACAAAAAGTTCAAACTGGTTATGCTTCATTTCTTTATTAACACTGGTATCAGGGACAGTGCTTATTATTGGAGTGAATTCAGCAAAGCATTGAATATGTATATCGCCCTCAGGCATCTGGAACCATCGTTGAAGTATTTTAACATTGGTGGTGGCTTTCCAGTTCGCAATTCCCTTGGTTTTAAATATGACTATGAGGAAATAATTGATGAAATCGTTTCGCAAATAAAAACCAGAACCCTTGCTGAGCACCTGCCAGAACCAGACATAGTATCTGAATTTGGAACTTTTACGGTCGGAGAAAGTGGAGCACATATTTTTAAAGTCATAGGAGAGAAAATACAGAACGACACCGAAACATGGTATTTTATTGATAATTCCATAATGACCACTTTACCGGATGCATGGGGTATGGATCAAAGATTTATCCTGCTTCCTGTTAATAAATGGTTTAAACCATACAAAAGGGTTAATATTGGTGGGTTGTCCTGCGATGCTTATGATTATTACAACTCAGAGGTTCATCTGAATAATGTTTACCTTCCTGTGCTTGACAAGGAAGAACCTTTGTATATAGCATTTTTACACACTGGGCACTATCAGGATGCCCTGTCTGGATTTGGCGGGATAAAACACTGCTTAATACCTTCGCCCCAATATGTGGTTGTTGACAGAGACCCTGTTAGTGGTGAGTTGAAGCATTCGTTGTTCGCAGAGCATCAAAATAGTCAGTCAATGCTTAAGATTTTAGGATATGTCTAATTCAGAACAATAATAGAAACATTCACGTATAAAATAAGTGTTGCTTTAACGGGATGCTTTATGGTTCTAAAATTTGATGAATGGAGAAAGGAAGTATTGCATTAAGGGTCAGAAAGTTGTTATTGGAATATGGTTTTGATAAGGGTCAGGCTGATGCATTGGCATTGGTCTTTGACGAGGTGTATCATGCTCAGATGTCGGAAGTTGCCAACAAGGACGATATAAAAGCAATCAGGGAAGATATAAAAAGTATTAAAGAAGATATGAAGATGTTCATGGAAATGACTAATAAACGCTTTGAGGACGTGAACAAAAGATTTGAAGATTTGCTATATCATATGGATAAAAGGTTTGAGGAAGTAAATAAGCGAATAACTATCATGCAGTGGTTCTTGGGGTTTTTGTTTACTGCATATTTGGGCATAATTGCATTTTTGATAACTTATGTCTTGCCCATGGTATTGAAATGATATTGATTTAAGTGATGGTTGGCAGGTGAAACTGTTTTTCTCTGCTTGAGTCATCAAGCCCATGTTACCAAAAGCAATAACTTTGTAGAAAATTTAAGGCATATGAGGTCTCAACCATATAAGGGAAAGATTGTGTTCTATCCTGAAAGGCTTGACTATTCAGAGCGTCTTAACAGAGCCCGTTCTGTCTCATATAATGTCAATTTGCTTTCTGGCAACAATTTCTTTGTTGATTTTGGTGATACTACACATCAGGCTATGCACGAAGAACAGTGGGGAGCACTGTTTAAGGGGGATGAAGCATACGCAGGTAGTAAGAATTTCTTGAAAATATGGGATATTTTGAACCGCTGGTTTGGTAAGTGCTATGTTGTCCCGACACATGCAGAGCGTGGTGCGGAACACCTACTTTTCAGAGCCCTTGAACCTAAATCGGTTAAAACAATTAATCCAACCTTGTCCTTTAGGGCTTTACAGGAATACTTTGAAATTCCTGAATCTGACAGTCCCGACTTGTTATATTTTGTTCCCGATTCGCTTGATAAGATGAACACTGATGTTGGTTCGGCACGCCTGAAAGTTGTTAATATTACAGGTGTTTTGCCTATTGCTTTTGTGGAAGGAGTTTCTGTTAAAGAATGGTTGGACAGGTTTGATGTGCTTGTGTTGTCCTGTCCTGAAGCCCTCTTTTCCCATGTGGGAGCATTAATTATCACAGGAAATGAGGAGATTTATAAGAAATTTCAAACGTGGGTTGTATCATTTGAAGGATTGCATACATACGGAGGATTGTCTGGTAGAGATATGGAAGTTATTGCAGAGGGATTGTTGATGCTTGAAAACAATGTTGACCAGTGGAAATGGCGACTTCAGGAGATAGACTATATTTCATCAAAACTTTACGATTTGAAAATTCCCTATGAGTGGACGGGACGGAATTGGAAACTGTCAGTGAGAGAACCCTTCGCATTTAACCTTGCATTGTTCTTAAGTGGCCAGATTAGAGGATTTGCATCAAAGTCGCATTTATATTTAACATTACCTGCTCGTCGCTATACTCGGGAACATATTGATTATTTCTTCAAAGTGCTGGAATATGTTGCAGGACAGGAACTACCAGTGCTGGAAATGGATTCAGACGATGTCCATTTTAACTATGGAGAAACTGCTTCGTTTATAGCAAGCGAATTGCCAAGATACAAAGTCTTTCAGTTTGAAGGATTCCCATATAACTTCAAGGGAGTGGAAATGCTTATCCATAGAAGCAAAGACTATCGCAGAAAGGCAATTGAAGAAGCAGGATATAACACTTTCTTGCTACGCAGTGAAGATGTGTATATTGACCTGTTGACAGATAGTGGCACTTCTGCAATGAGCGACGAGCAGTGGTCTAAGGCTATTGAACTGGACTGGAAGGATGCCTATGAACATCTTGCAGAGTCTGTTTATGATGTTTTTGGTTTTGACCTGTTTATTCCCACACATCAGGGAAGACAGGCTGAGTTCCTTATCAGTCAGGCACTCATAAAACCCGGTCAATATGTTATTAACAACATGTACTTCACAACAACAAGGTTCCATCAGGAATTTGCTGGAGGCATTTTCGTTGATATAATTATTCCAGAGGCTCATGACCCTTCCATTGAACATCCTTTCAAAGGAAATCTGGACGTTGACAGAATTGAAGAGTTCATAAAAGAAAAAGGATCAGATAAGATTGCATACATATGCGTGGAAGCAGATGTTAATATGGCAGGTGGGCAACCTGTTTCTATTGAAAACCTTCGCCGGTTGAGAAAAGTTGCTGATGAGTATGGAATTAAAATTGTTTTTGATGCGACCAGAATTGCCGAAAATGCTTATTTCATCAAAGAGCGTGAGGCTGAGTTCTCATCGTGGTCAATAAAGGATATCATCAGAGAGATGCTATCATATGCCGATGCTGCAACAATAAGTGCCAAAAAAGACCCCCTCACGAACATAAGCGGTCTTTTGCTGGTGAGGGATTATGCAATTTATGACTGGATAAGGAGGCACATAGCAGTTGTTGATGGAACCGCCTACGATGGTGGACTGGCAGAACGAGACATAGCCTTCCTTGCCTATGGACTGCGTGAAATGACAGATTATGAGTATCTGGCAAGTCGAATCAAACAGGTGCAATATCTCGGAAGACGCCTTATTGAAGAGGGAATTCCCGTTGTCCGCCCCATTGGTGGCCATGCCGTATATCTGGATGCTAAGTCCATTATGGAACACATTCCCCAAGATAGGTTCCCCGCTCAAATCCTTGCTGCTGAAATATATGTTGAAGGTGGTGTAAGAACAATGGAACGAGGAACGGTGTCCGCTGGTAGAGACCCCCAAACAGGAGAAAACAGAAAGCCTGCTCTTGAACTGGTCCGTATGACCATCCCACGAAGAGTATATACTAATGAACACATGGAACAAGTAGTGGAATCAGTTGTTGGTGTTTATAAGCGCAGACACGAATTGAAGGGATTAGAGTTCACTTATGAACCCCCATTCTTGCGATTTTTCACGGCACGATTTAAACCAGCGGAATGACGCATACCTATGATATGCTGCCAACAAGAAAAATTGGCTGGGTTATTGGGCAAATCTATACTTTCCGGAAAACTCCGTCGTACCCCCTACTTTTTTGCACTGCTGGACATCGACGGAACTTTTTCCAAATCAGTGCCGTTGAAACCATTGAAACAACTGCATTTCAGTTGCTGTCAGCATTGAACCAGTGTGGAATTTAAACATCAGCGGACAGTAAGTAAGAGAGAAATTCTGCTTAGTAGTGGGATAAGGGTAAAGAAAAATAAGATTACTGTAAGGGGTATATTTTATACATCCAGGTTGGCATATTGAGCATGTGTTTCTATGAATTCACGACGAGGAGGCA
>WFXT01000077.1 GCA_015490475.1 Bacteroidota bacterium | reverse complement strand
GTTTATGCCTAAGCCAGGGAAGACTAATAGAAGCATGGCAAAACGCTTCAAAAAAACAGGAAGTGGTAAACTGCTTCACTATAGGTCATTTCATAGCCACTATCAATTAAAAAAGAGCAAACGTCGTAAGAGAGCTCTTAAGGTTAAGAGAACTTTACCCGCGGGAGATGCCCGTCATATGATGAGAGGTTTGCTAATGAAGTAAACTTCAAACTGTAATGTAAAAAGTTGTAGCGATGCCAAGAGCAACAAACGCACCAGCACGCAAACAGAGAAGAAAGAAGTTGTTTAAGTTAACAAAAGGTTATTGGGGACGCAAGAAAAATGTTTATAAATTAGCTAAAAACCAGCTTGAGAAGAGTCTTCAGTATGCTTACAGAGACAGGAAAAACAAGAAGAGGGAATTCAGAAGGCTCTGGATTTTGAGAATTAATGCTGCTGCTCGTCAACATGGAATGAAATATAGTCAGTTTATATATGGCCTTAAGAAGAGTGGCATAGAACTTAACAGAAAAGTTCTTGCCGATATTGCAGTTAATAAGCCGGAAGCCTTTGCCAAATTGGTTGAGCAAGCTCGTCAGGCACTTCAAAATTAGTTAGACATATAATTTATAGTTGAAGTATCTGAAGGGCAAGCGTGAAATAATTTTAGTGGGAAGGATGAGTGCAGTAGATCTTGTTCTCATGTATGGTTGATGCGTTGATTTTACTAAACATTTTTTTTATGTCATAATAGATCAGCTGAGCAATATAATACCACATTGTTTAATATCTTGTAAGTTTGACATTCTTTTGATTTGTCCAGAAGTTTCGTGAATATTATACATAAGTGATATAAGTTTGTAAAAAATATCGCAATATGAAAGTTAGCTTTTCTGCTGACAGGATGGTTAATGAGTTCATGGAGCAGGTTCAGGCAAAGCATTCCCATGAGAAAGAGTTCTTACAAGCAGTTCACGAAGTTGCTAAGTATGTTCTGCCTTATGAGATGTCAAAGCCTGAGTATAGAGATGCAAAGGTTCTATGGCGATTAATAGAACCAGATAGGGCTATTATATTTCGTGTGGTCTGGTATGATGATAAGGGAAATGTACAGGTTAATAGAGGCTATCGGGTTCAATGGACTAATGCATTGGGACCTTATAAGGGGGGATTGCGTTTCCATCCTTCTGTGAACCTAAGCGTTATTAAATTTTTAGCCTTTGAACAGACCTTTAAAAACAGTTTGACAGGATTGCCTCTCGGTGCCGCTAAAGGGGGTTCTGACTTTAACCCGCAAGGGCGGTCTGAAGATGAAATCCGAAGATTCTGTCAGGCTTTTATGCTTGAATTACATAAGCACATAGGTGAGGGATTTGATGTTCCTGCAGGAGATATAGGAGTTGGACAGCGGGAAATTGGTTTTATGTATGGTACTTTAGTTAAATTGAGAGGATACGAGCCGGGGGCTTTTACCGGGAAGACCTTGGAGTTGGGTGGTAGTCATTTACGTCCTGAAGCAACAGGATATGGATTAATATACTTTGCACAAGAAATGTTACGATATAATCTTGGAGATGATATGTCTGGAAAGACTGCTGTTGTTTCTGGGGCAGGTAATGTGGCCCAATTTGCCGCAGAAAAGTTGATTCAGTTGGGAGTGAGGGTTTTGACTATGTCTGATTCTACAGGATTTGTATATATACCCGATGGTTTGACAATAGAACAGTTGGAGTTCATTAAACAGTTGAAGAGTAAGCGGGGGACAAGCCTTCGCCAATTTGCCGAGAAATTTGGACTTACTTTTTATGAGGGTAAGAAGCCATGGAGTGTGCCTGCCGATATGGCTTTTCCCTGTGCAACACAGAATGAACTGGATGGAGATGATGCGAAGGAATTGGTAAAAAATGGTTGCAAATTAGTTGCAGAAGGAGCCAATATGCCATCAACCCCGGAAGCGATATCTATTTTCCTTGAAAATGGTGTTTTGTTTGGTCCAGGTAAGGCTGCCAATGCAGGTGGAGTGGCAGTGTCAGGACTTGAAATGGCTCAAAATGCACAGAGAATACAGTGGACTCGCGAAGAAGTAGATAATAAATTAAGGGAGATAATGAGAAATATACATGAACAGGCTGTTGAGTTTGGTAAAGAGGGTAACACAATTAACTACATAAGGGGAGCCAATATAGCGGGTTATGACCGTGTTGCCCGTGCTTTTGTTAATCTCGGTGTTATATAAATTAGCAGAAAGGTTAAAATAGCATACCATGTTTTCACAGACATTGAAAGAGTTTCTTTCAAACCAACTGCAAGAATTAAAGGAAGCCGGATTATATAAGGAAGAGAGAATAATTACATCACCACAAGGGGCTGAGATAACCCTTCAGGACGGACGTAAAGTCCTAAATTTCTGTGCTAATAATTATCTTGGATTAGCCGCAAGTCCTGATTTGATCCGTGCTTCGTATGAAACGATGGAAAGACGAGGATATGGAATGTCTTCGGTTAGGTTTATATGTGGCACTCAGGATATTCATAAAGAACTGGAACGAAAAATTGCTGATTTTCTTGGGATGGACGATGCCATATTGTTTGCTGCTGCCTTTGACGCTAACGGTGGTGTCTTTGAGCCGTTGTTCGGACCAGAAGATGCTATTATTTCCGATGAGCTTAACCACGCATCTATAATAGATGGTATTCGTTTGACGAAAGCAAGACGATATATATACAGACATGCAGACATGAATGATCTGGAAGAAAAATTGAAGGAAGCTCAGGATGCAAGATTTAGAATAATAGCTACTGACGGTGTTTTTTCTATGGATGGTGATATGGCACCATTGAAAGATATAGTTGAACTTGCCGAAAAATATGATGCTCTTGTTATGGTTGATGATAGTCATGCAACTGGATTTATTGGAGATACTGGTAGAGGCACTCATGAGTATTTTGGAGTTATGGGACGAGTAGATATAATAACCAGTACCCTTGGGAAAGCCCTTGGTGGTGCAATGGGTGGATTCATTGCTTCTCATAAGGAAATAGTTGAAATGTACAGACAGAAAGCCAGACCATATCTATTTTCAAATTCATTAGCACCGGGAATCGTTGGAGCAGCTATTAGAGTATTTGACATAATATCAAAATCAACACATCTCAGGGATAAATTAATGGAAAACACGCGATATTTCAGGGAAGAAATTCAGAAAGCAGGATTTGATATCAAGCCAGGCAACACACCCATAGTGCCTATTATGATTTATGATGCTGCTAAAGCAACTAAGTTTGCAGATATGATGCTTGATGAAGGAATTTATGTCGTTGGTTTTTCTTATCCCGTGGTTCCCAAGGGACAAGCTCGTATCAGAGTTCAACTCTCTGCTGCTCATGAGAAACATCATATAGACAGGGCACTGGAGGCATTTGTCAAAGTCGGAAAAAAACTGGGCGTTATATAAAGTCAATAGTTAAAATAAGAAATGGTAGCATAGCCCACTACCGAATCCTTGTCGCCAGCGGTATCTGCACTGGTCCCATAGGCAATTAACTGAGGTTTCCATCTCTTTTGATTCGCTATATAAACCCCTGTTGCCCAGGGATATCTGCCACATGCTTCTCTTTTTAATAGTTCTTCCCAATTTCCAGATAGCGCCAGTTCCAGTGTTACTTTGTCCAATTGGCGTGCTATGTGGTCTGGATAATAGTGGCTCAAGTCAGTGGAAATTATTATGATGTCTTCAGGGTCCAGATGGTTCATAATGACATTGCCTATTGAGGTGATATCAACATCGCCGAAGCTTAGAGGAACTAAGTAAAAATCACCTAAAACATATTGTAAAAAAGGCAGTTGTACTTCAAGGGAATGTTCACGTACATGTGGTAGGGGGTCATCAGTTATTAATTGGGGTGCATGATATAGCAACTTTTGAACTTTAGGAGAAACAGGAACGACGCCCAGAGGAGTTTCCCAATGGGTATATGGCCCCACGCTAACGCCCCTAAAGGGATAAAAATGAGAGGGGGCAAGAACCCATACTGTGGGCGGTATGATACGGTTTTTGTATGACCTTAATAATGCATATCCTTTACCCGCAAATGGACCAGAATAAATATACCCTGCATGGGGAACCACAAGTGCTATGGGCGATTTATTGGCGTTTTCTATGTGTGGTACTAAGGCATCAAGCATATCAAGAAGCTCATTAGAATCTGCCGGGTAGAAGTATCCAGCCACGGCAGGTTTCCTTATTGCCATACGCCCGGAATTTGAGTTCCACACTTATGACATTTGCCCCTTTCTTTCCATAGTTCAAGTACACGATACCAATCACGCCATATTAGCAGCTCACCACAATTAGGACAATATGTTGACGAATGCTTGGGGTCTGAGACATTACCTACGTACACATAGTTTAATCCTTCTTCCTTGCCTATCTCATAAGCTCTTAGAAGGGTTTCATGTGGTGTGTGTTTTATGTCTGTCATTTTATAGTCAGGATGGGCAGCAGTAATGTGCCATGGAATGTCCTTGTTGACTGACGCTATGAAGCGGGCAATATCGCGAAGTTCTGCCTCTGAATCATTATATCCATCAATAATAAGAGTTGTAATTTCCATCCAAATTTTTCCCTTCATCTTAGTTCCTAAAAATTCAATGTTTTCCAGAACTGGTTTTAATCTGGTACCGCATATTTCTTTATAAAACTTGTCCGAAAAAGATTTCAAATCAACGTTTATAGCATGTAAGTAATTCCCCATAAGGTCCCACAAATGGTGAGTTTCAAATCCACTTGATACGAAAACATTTCGCATTCCTTCTTGAACAGCCAATTTAGCTATATCATATGCATATTCTACCCAAACTGTTGGTTCATTATAAGTATATGCTATCAAGCGAGAATTATATCTTTTTGCCAGTGCTATTATTCCTTCAGGGGGCACATAAACCCCTCTAACAC
>WFXT01000076.1 GCA_015490475.1 Bacteroidota bacterium | reverse complement strand
CTGTTTAGTCCTCAATAATTCTGAATTCAACTCGTCTATTTAGTGCTCTGCCTTCTTCTGTGTCGTTAGGAGCGATAGGTTGACTTTCACCATACCCTTTGGCTATAAGTCTTGAAGGGTCTATACCTTTGCTTACCAGATATTTAACAACTGCTTCGGCACGACGTTGACTTAGCCGTAGGTTGTAGGCTTCTGAGCCAATGCTATCTGTGTGTCCTGCTATTTCAACTTTTATGTTGGGATACTTTTTCATCAGTTCAACAACTCGATCTAATTCTGGATATGATTCTGGCTTAAGGTCAGCCTTGTCAAACTCAAAGAAGATGTTTCGCAAAGCAACAACTGCCCCCTTCTTGATTGGAATCAAAGGCACTTTGAGGTTTACTTCCTTATACTTAGCATCTGATGGAATATCAAAGTTAGCAGAGTAGAATAGGTATCCTTCTTTAGTTACTGCGAGTCCATAGTTTTTACCAGGCGTTAGTGTAACCACGAACTTACCTGTTGCTGAGTTTGAGGTGACGCTTCTCACTGTGTCACCAGTGGCGTTATCAATCACGAGAACAAATGCCTCAAGAGGGTCCTTGGTAAGAGAGTCATATACAAATCCTTTAACAAGTGTAATGGGAGAGGCTGGTTTAAATGCCAGTAGGGGTAACTTGGTTTTTTGTTCAAGGGTCAACTTTTTCTTTTCTAGCTTGGCTTCAATTTCTTCAGTTTTGAATTCCATTACGTATAAGTCCTTTTCACCATAGGAATCGTCTCGGTAAGAAGCGTAATAAGCACGCTTACCGTCAGATGATATGACAAAATAAATATCGTCACCTGCTGTATTAATGGGATAGCCCAGATTTACAGGCTCTGACCACTTGCCATCTTCATATACTGTTTTAAAAATGTCATATCCACCCATTGTTTTGTGTCCTTTGGAACTGAAATATAGTGTTTTGCCATCGGGATGTAGGAAAATACCGTCTTCATCGTATTGTGTATTTATAGTGGGACCTGCATTATATACCTTTTTCCACTTGCCTTTTTCGTTCTTTTCGGCAATCCAGATGTCTCTTCCACCGTAACCACCGGGTCGTGTGCTAACAAATAACATCTTCTTACCATCTGGAAAGATAGCAATACTTTTTTCTGAATACTTAGAATTGATAGGTTTGGGGAGAGGTTTAGGTTTTGTCCATTTATCGCCTTTTAAGTGGCTCACATAAATGTCGCCACCGTTGTCGCTTTTATAGATGTATATTGTCTGTCCATCGGGAGATACGCCTATGACAGATTCATGTTCTTTATCATTAATAGGCGTGCCAAGGTTATATGCTTTGCCCCATGTGCCATCTTCCTGTTTTTCTGTTGCCCACACGTCTTCAAAGTAGAGCCCGTCGTAAGGGTCCACTCTTCCACCGACATTTTCTGGTCTGCGAGCAGTAAAGTAAATAACTGACTCGTCCGCAGTTATAATAGGTGCATACTCCGGATAGGGTGAATTAACCTGCTTGCCGAGATTTTTGATCTCAACAGGAACAGGGTTTTTCATCAATTCTCGTCCGTATGCTACTTCTTCAAGGCGTTTTTCAACGAAAGCAGTGGGATTTAAGAATTCAACATTCTGGCTATAGGTGAGTTCCTCTAATCTGCTAAACAAGGCAATATAAATAATGTTCCATGTTTCGCGTTTTTCCTGTTCTGTCGGTGTCAGTTGTTCCTTATATGTTCTGTAGTAATATTCTGCACTATCCATATTGTGCGCAAGATGGTAAGCCCACCCTAAAAGAAGGTATATTTCCTTTGGAAAGTCCCTTTCTAATTGTCCGTTTTTGAGGGCAGTTTTGAAATACTTGATGGCTTTGGTTTTTTCAGGACCTAACATGAACTCAACACCAATGATAGCATTAGTCTGTGGCTCTTCGTTCCAGATTTTAAGGATTTCATCCAAGTATTCATGTGCTTCTTTAAAATTCGGTGGCTGTTCTGTTAGTGGTTTCCATGCCTTTTTCAGATATTTTTTGATTTTCTTTTTGGCTTTTTTGTCCAGGTTCTGTGCCGAAGAGTTAAGAGGAGATATGGCAAAAACAAGAGCAATTATAAAAAACCCCCTCAATGCTTTGTTTAACTTATTCCACATGTCTTCTCTGGTTTTAATTTTGGTATCTGCATACAAAAATAATACCAAACAGTTCAATGTGTAATAAACGGAATCATTTGTTGCGTTGATATGAGCGATGTTGAGGTATTGGATTCTTGGGTTGATGTGGCTTGTTAGTTTGGGCTTAATGGCACAAACGCAGGGGATTGAAAAAGCTGAAAGGTTAATCATTGCAGGAGAATATGAAAAGGCGATTGAGATTCTACGGGACTTATTATCACGAAAGCCGTCTGATGAAGTGATAGCTTTGCTTGGTAAGGCATACTTATTTAGTGGGGACACGTTGAGCGTGCAGAAAACAGTGGAGCTATATCTCAAACAGCATAAAAGGAGCATTACGGGATTGATACTCAAGTATATCTTTTCACCCGAAAAGAAAAAAAAGAAAATTCTTAAAACCATAGAAAATTTGTTGCCGGCAGACCCTGTGCTGATAGCGAAATATGGTCGTTTTGCTGAAGAATTGAAACAGTGGGATCTGGCAGTTTTTATCTATCAGAAAGGAGAAGAAAAAGTGGGTAAGGGGTCATTTATGCTTGACATAGCAAGGGTTTATGAACGTCAGGGGCGATGGTATGATGTGGCGAGGGTATATCTGGATCAGTTAAACAGGGAGCCTGCCTTTATGCCTGCCGTGGAAGAGTTGATGAGACAATGGAGAGAAGACAGTGTCAAGAGAAGGGCTTTTTCAATTGCTTTGAATTCTATGTTGTCCAGAGGAGCTAGTGATAAACTTTATGAAGTTTCTGCACTATGGTATGCGTCTATAGGAGAAGTGGATAAGGCTTTGCGTTTTGCTATCGCCTATGATAAGCGTAAAGCCACAAGGGGTAAAACAGTGTATGATTTAGCGAACAAATGGGAAAAGCAAGGCTTATTGGAGGCAGCACTAAAAGGTTATGAATGGGTTGAAAAGAATGGTACGGGAC
>WFXT01000075.1 GCA_015490475.1 Bacteroidota bacterium | reverse complement strand
GGGTGGGGAGACCCGTCTTATAACGGCATTATTGGGGACCCTGAAGCACACAAGCGTTCAGCAGGAATAGGCGGTTATCCCTTACCAGCCCTTGAAAACCTTCTGTTCATGGGAGGAGGTGGTGGAGCAGGTTCGGACCATGCTTTAACTGCCGGAGACGGCGGACGCGGAGGTGGTATAATAGTAATCGTGGCAAACACTATAATCACCAACGACAATGGAGTTATTGATGCCAGCGGAACAGATGGAATTCCCCCCAACACGTCCGACCCGTTTCATCAGGATGGTGGTGGCGGTGGCGGTGCAGGAGGAACAATACTATTGCAAGCAGAGAGAATCACAGGCTCTCTGCAATTAATATCTGTAGGTGGAAATGGCACACACACATCCAGACAGGGAGCAGGACCGGGAGGTGGGGGTTCGGGCGGTTGGATAAAGCTATATCAGAATATTACAGATGCAATATCTCTTACAAACGTCAATGGAGGAAATGGCGGACTTGCTAACGGAATATTCTGGGGAGCAGAAGATGGTCAGCAGGGAAGAGTGGACACCTTTACAATCAGGATTTCTATCCCCGATTCACAATTCATCCCATTGCCAGAGATTTCTTATCAATGGCTTGCAGACAGAAAAGTGAGAGTAACAATACACAATGCAGACAGCTGCACATGGTTATCAACATATTATAGGGGATGCTCAAAAGAAATAATTTACCCAATCGTAGGTATCGCTCTTGATAGTGTGATAATATGGCGGGGCTCATGTCCTCTTAAACGATACATATCTATTGACATGCCAATGCCTAATTTGATAACCCCAAATGGCGACGGCATCAACGACGAACTAATCATAAGGGTGCCTTCAGGAGAGATTAACTTAAAAATTTTCAACAGATGGGGCATTTTAGTATATCAGTGCTCTGGAGGAAAAATATGCCGATGGAAGGGCAATTGTTCGTCCAGAAAATGTCCTTCTGGAACATACTTCTATACATTAACAATAAACCAACCAGACAGGGAACCAGTTAAACAATCAGGATACATAACCGTGCTAAGTGAATAACGGCACTAAAACAACAGTGTTTCCGTTTCCTAATAAGTAGAGGAAAAACAAAAAATATGCTTGGAGGACTAAAGAAAGCATTCAGGAAATTCTTTCCAACTAAGCATGAACGAGATATAAAGCGTCTTAAACCAATTGTTGAAGAAATAAACAGAATCTATGAAACCCTGCATGACCTATCAAATGATGAATTACGTGCCAAAACACAGGAGTTCAAAGCTAGGATTAAGGAACGCACAAAACCTATTACCGATGAAATCAAAAAATTGCAACAACAGATTGATGATTATCCAAATATGCCAATTGACGAGATGGAAAACCTATACAAAAAAATTGATGAACTAAAGAAGAAGGAACTTGAAGTCATTGAAGAGGTTCTCAATGAAATTCTGCCTGAGGCATTCGCAGTGGTTAAAGAAACTGCCCGACGATTTAAGGAAAACAAGGAACTAGTTGTTACTGCTACTGAACACGACAAAATGCTTGCAGGAAAAGGAAAAGAGTATATCCGCATTGAAGGCGACAAAGCAATATACAAAAATGAATGGAAAGCAGCAGGGATACCTATCAAATGGGATATGGTTCACTTTGACGTGCAATTGATGGGAGGTATAGTTCTGCACGAAGGCAAGATAGCCGAAATGGCTACTGGTGAAGGAAAAACCCTCGTGGCTACACTTCCCCTATATCTCAATGCTCTTGCAGAAAAAGGAGTCCACTTAGTAACTGTTAATGACTTCCTTGCAAGGAGAGATGCCGAATGGATGGGACCCATCTTTGAATTTCTTGGTCTAACAGTAGATGTAATAAACATTCATCCGCCCCATTCCCCAGAACGTCGTGCTGCATACAGAGCCGATATAACTTATGGTACGGCTTCCGAGTTTGGCTTTGACTACCTGAGAGATAACATGGTTAGATTGCCAGAAGAGAGAGTACAACGAGAATTACACTATGCAATCATTGACGAAATAGATTCCATACTCATTGACGATGCCCGAACACCGCTTATCATCTCTGGACCTGCAGAACAAACAGACGATATAGAGGAATACTATCGCTTGAAACCACGGGTTGTCAAACTGGTTGAAGCACAAAAAAAACTGGCACAGAAACTCATTAAACAAGCTAAAGAAGCATTGCAAAAGGGAGACGAAAAAACTGCGGGACTAGCACTTCTGAGGCTAAAGCGAGGGCTTCCTAAGTATAGACCTTTTTTGAAACTATTACAGGAACCCGGAGTCCAAACATTGCTTATCAAAACCGAAAACTATTATTTACAGGACAATGCTCGGGAAATGCCCAAAGTAGACGAAGAATTATACTTTGTCATTGACGAGAGAAATAATAGTGTTGACCTAACAGATAAAGGCATTGATCTAATTACAGGACAAAGTGAGGACCCCAATATGTTTATCCTACCAGACTTAGGAACACTTATGGCAGAAATAGAAAATAGTGACCTATCGCCCGAAGAAAAGCAAAAGAAAAAAGACCAGATTCTCAGGGAATATGCCGCCAAAGCACAAAGACTACATATCCTTCAACAGCTACTTAGAGCATATACCCTCTTTGAGCGTGATGTTGACTATGTAGTTATGGACGGTCAGGTTAAGATAGTTGACGAAAACACAGGACGAATCCTTGAAGGAAGAAGATACTCAGAAGGATTACACCAGGCTATTGAAGCAAAAGAAAATGTCAAAGTTGAAGGAGACACGCAAACATATGCTACTATCACATTACAGAACTACTTCCGTATGTATCACAAGCTGGCGGGAATGACAGGAACCGCCGAAACAGAAGCAGCAGAATTCTGGGAAATATACAAACTTGACGTCGTAGTAATACCCACTCATAAACCAGTTATCAGAGAAGACAAAGAGGACCTGGTCTTCAAGACAAAGCGTGAAAAATATAATGCCATTATTGAAGAGATTGAACGCTTACACAAGCAGGGACGCCCTGTTCTGGTGGGAACAACCAGTGTTGAAGTTTCCGAGCTGTTGAGCAGAATGCTCAAAAGAAAAGGCATCCCACATAACGTATTAAACGCCAAACACCACCAGAGAGAAGCAGAAATAATTGCTCAAGCAGGACAAAAAGGAGCCGTTACTATAGCAACCAATATGGCTGGACGCGGAACAGATATAAAACTTGGTCCAGGTGTCGCAGAACTTGGCGGATTAGCAGTAATAGGAACAGAACACCATGATGCCAGACGTATAGACAGACAGCTGCGAGGACGGGCAGGACGACAAGGAGACCCAGGCTCAAGTCAATTCTTTGTTAGTCTGGAAGATGACCTGATGAGATTATTTGGCTCTGAAAGAATAGCCAAACTTCTTGATAAACTGGGTTATAAAGAAGGAGAACCCCTTCAACATCCTATGATAACTCGTTCCATAGAAAGAGCTCAAAAGAAAGTTGAAGAAAACAATTTTGGTATCAGAAAAAGGCTTCTTGAGTATGACAACGTAATGAATGTCCAACGTGAAGCTATTTACACACGTAGAAAACACGCCCTATACGGTGATAGACTGGCAGTGGACATATACAACACATTTAAAGACGTTGCTTATTCTTTAGTTGAGAGATACAAAGATTTGGATGATTTTCAAGGTTTTAAGCAAGAAGTGATAAGAATATTTTCCATTAATCCCCCATTCTCTGAAGAGGAATTCAAGAATCAGAAGATTGAACAATTAGCCGAACGACTTTTTGAAGAAGCCTATTCCACATATCAACGTAAGAAGAAGCAAATGGCAGAAAAATTATACCCTGCAATTCGCGAATTATATCTGGCACAGGGAGACAGAGTAAAGAGGGTGATTATTCCATTTACTGACGGAATTCGTGTAGTAGAAGGAATCGTTGACCTCAAGAGGGCTTATGATACTCAAGGAGAAGAGATAGCCAATGCCTTTGAACGTGCAGTAACCCTCGCATTAATTGACGATTATTGGAAAACACATCTGCGAGAAATGGACCATCTGAAACAAGCCGTTCAAACCGCCGCCTATGAACAGAAAGACCCCCTATTGGTCTATAAATTTGAAGCCTTTGAACTGTTTAAAGATATGCTCTATAAAATGAACAAAGACATAACAGCATTTCTGATGCGTGGAGATGTCATGACAGAACGTCCACCTCAACAACAGCAACAAATTCCCAAGCCACAACCTATCAATGTAAAAGCCGGTCGTGGTGCTATGCCGGAACCTGCTATGCCAGCACCACCGCCATCAGCCCCACAACCTGTTAATGTCAATCCACAAGTAGCACGGCGCCGCCCATCAAGGCAAGCCGTCCCACCACACCCCAATATGCCCCCAAGACCAGTGGAAACCATCAGGAAAGGGAAAAAGATAGGCAGGAATGACCCATGCCCTTGCGGATCAGGAAAGAAATACAAACATTGCCATGGCAGAATCGCTTAGTAAAATAGCCTTCATAACAGGAACATCAAGAGGAATCGGTAAAAGTCTTGCTGAAACCCTTATTGATAAAGGATATTTTGTCGTAGGGATCTCAAGAAACCAATCCATCAATAGTTCAAGGTATCAGCATATATCCTTAGACCTTGCCAATATAGAAAAAGTGCTTGATTTTTCCTTTGGTGAATACCCAAAAGCAGAAAAACTGGTTTTAATAAACAATGCAGCAACCCTGGGTCATGTGGCACATACGGGTTACATAGACGATCAGAACATAAGCAAAACAATAAACGTCAATCTCAGTGCCCCTTTGATTTTAATCAACAAATTTGTTAGGGCATATATGGGCACGCAAGCAGAGAAAGTAATAATTAACATAAGCACTGGAGCAGCATTTCATCCTGTTGATGGATGGCTTCTCTATTGCTCTTCAAAGGCAGGCTTAGAAATGGCAACACACGTGATAAATGAAGACTTGAGGATAACAGGAATCAAAAATTTTTATGTATTTTCTGTGCTTCCCGGAATTGTGGATACCGAAATGCAACGTGAAATAAGAAGCGTTCCAGAGAATAACTTTTCACGTAAGCAAGAGTTCATTGAATATAAACAGACTGGACAATTAAGAAGTCCACAAGAAGTAGCAGATAAGATATACTCAATAATTGACAAGCCGTATCTTTATGCCGAAGAGACCATAAGAGTATGAAACTAATTGAGGTTAAAACAGAAAAGGACGACAGGAAATTCTGGCAAGTACCTCGATATATATATCATGATGACCCCAATTGGTATCCGCCTTTAGATGTGGAAATGAAAGCACTGTTTAATACACAAAAAAATCCGCTATTTAGGCAGGGTGCCAAAGCCAAAAGATGGTATATAGAATCAGAAGGAACCCCCATTGCAAGAATTGCCGCTTTTATAAATCCTTCCTATCAAAAGACGTATAAAATTGACGTGGGAGGCATAGGTTTCTTTGAATCACCAGATGACCAACAAATAGCAAACAGATTATTTGAAGTTGCAGAAGATTGGCTCAGACAAAATTCTCAAATCGCAGTTGACGGACCAATAAATTTCGGAGAACGAAACAGATGGTGGGGTCTTCTTGTTGATGGCTTTTATCTGCCCACCTATGGTATGGCATATAACAAACCCTATTATCAGAAACTGTGGGAGAATGCAGGCTTCAGACAACTATACAAACAATTCACTTACGTGAGACCCGTTCATGACAAATTTCACCCAAGAGTGTTATTGGCAGCTAAAAAATTTTGCTCAGACCCAAATTTTTCTTTTGAACACTTCTCATGGAAAAAACAGGATAGATACATAAAAGCCTTAATACACATTTATACCAAGGCATGGGGGGCACGCCCCGATGCACGACAATTAACATACGAAGAAGTCAAGGCAGAATTAAATCACTACAAGTTCCTTATTGACGAGCGACTTCTATGGTTTGCCTTCTACAAGGACGAACCTGCCGCCTTTTTCATCATGTTCAGAGACATAACACCAATTGTCAAAAAACTCAATGGTAAACTGCATTTGATAAACAAATTAAGGTTCTTGTGGCATCTGAAATTTAATCCCCCACGACGAATGCTTGCTATTCTATATGGTGTGATACCTGAGTTCAGAGCCAGTGGTTTGCTTCTTGCTCTGGTTTATGCCGCAGCACAAGTAATAGTCCCTTCTGGAGATTATGACGAACTGGAAATGTACTGGATTGGCTCTTTCCATCCTGTAATGCACAGAGTAGTTAAATTTTTTGACGCAGAACACACAAGAACTCATATAACTTACAGAAAAATGTTAAAAGAGGGACTTGAGTTTATCCCACATCCCACTTTTAATTGAAATCAATAAGTAGATACGAACAAATTTCGTTTTATTGATATGCGATGGATATGTGCATTTGCGACAATATTTGCAATGCCTGTAATGGGGCAATATCACACGTGGGGAATATGGGCAGGTGCAGGAAACTACTCCGGTGAATTAGAGCGCTTCTCTCTCAACTGGCGTCCCGCTCTCGGCGTTGAATATATGTATCAATGGCATGACTACTACGCTTTATCTCTCACCGTCTTCTACAACGAAATACACGGCACAGACGAAGGAAAATCTTACCAATGGAGGCGTGCCAGAAACATTTCCTTTTTCAACAGACAGGCAGGTATCAAATCTTTGCTTATTGTCCATTTTAGAACTTATGATTACCATGCCAGAATGCCGGAAATTATTCCCTTCCTGAATGGTGGATTCACTTTGTTTTACACTTCCCCCTATACTACCGTTGACGGAGAACGAATTCCCCTAAGACCGTATGCCACAGAAGGACAATTTGACCCTGACCATGCCGTGCCATATCCCTACAGTCCCATCCAGGGTGCTTTCGTGCTGGGCGGTGGAATATGGTGGAGGTTCATGCAAAGGTGGTCAATAAGGATATCGTTTCAGTATCACTGGGCATGGACTGATTTTCTGGACGATGTTTCTGGACAATACCCCGACCCGGGAGTCTTTATTAGATATTCATCCCAACCAGCTACTGCCATGCAACTTTCCTACAGGTCAAATGACACTATCAACCCTTTTACACTATGGGAAAGACAAAGAGGTTTTCCCTATGAAAAAGACAGATTCTACTGGCTCCAAATCGGACTATACTATACGCTATATAGAATCGGATGTCCGTTAACTTTCTAACTTTGTGTGGCATATGGCTATAAATGAGATAAA
>WFXT01000074.1 GCA_015490475.1 Bacteroidota bacterium | reverse complement strand
TGCTGGAACACCAACAACCAGTTCAAAAGGTTTTACATCTCTGGTCACTACTGCTCCTGCTCCTACAAAGGCATATTCTCCAATTGTGGTCCCACATACTATCGTAGCATTGGCTCCAATAGTAGCACCCTTTTTGACTATCGTCTGTCTGAATTGGTCTTTTCGTTCAATAAATGCTCTTGGGTTGATGACGTTTGTGAATACTGCTGAGGGTCCTACGAACACATCATCTTCAAGGATTACACCTTCATATACAGACACATTGTTTTGAATCTTAACCCTGTTACCTATTACTACCTTTCTGCCTACAAACACATTCTGCCCCAACACACAATGTTTTCCTATTTGGGCACCACCCATAATGTGAGAGAAATGCCAGATTTTGGTACCTTCTCCTATTATGGCGCCATCATCTACCACAGCAGTTGGATGAACATAATACTTCTTATTATCCGCCATTGGCAAAAAATTCCTTTATGCAATCAACAATATATCTCTGTTCATCTTCTGTGAGGAAAGGATGCATTGGTAAGGCAAGTACTTTCTGAGACATGTGTTCTGCTACAGGGAAATCCCCTCTGGTATATCCCAGAAATTGGTATGCCTTACTAAGATGAATAGGTTCGGGATAGTAAATGGCATTTTGGATTCCTTTGGATAGTAGGAATTCGTGCAGTGGGTCTCGCCACTGTTCATTATCCAGTTTAATGACATATTGGTGATAGACATGATAGGCATAATCCTCTTCGTAAGGTGTCTCTATTTCTTCTACTTCTGCCAGTAGTTCGTCGTAAATAGCTGCTTTTTCTCTCCTCAAGGCATTATATTCATCCAGAAGTGGCAATTTAATTCTTAGCACTGCTGCTTGAAGGGAATCAAGGCGTGAGTTAACGCCGACGCGATCGTATTTATATCGCCGAGCCGAACCATGGTTGGCAATAATCCTTACTTTATCTGCCAGTTCGGGGTCCTTGGTCAGGACTGCCCCGCCGTCTCCAACACCACCAAGGTTCTTAGAAGGAAAGAAGGAAAGCCCTGCTAAGGTGCCCATTGTTCCCGTGAACTGGCGCTGTCCGTCCGGAAACTGGTAGGTTGCCCCTAGTGCCTGAGCATTGTCTTCAATAACTGCAAGGTCATATTTATCGGCGATTGTGAGTATTGGCTGCATATCGGCGGGATGCCCAAATAAATGAACAGGCATAATAGCATAAGTCCTATCTGTGATGGCATCTTCCAATTGTTCAACGTCAATATTGAATGTAAGTGGGTCAATATCTACAAAGACAGGCTTCAAGCCAAGGAATACAATAACTTCAACTGTTGCTACGAACGTAAAAGGCGTAGTTATTATCTCTGCCCCTTCGGGAAAGTCAAGAGCCATTAGTGAAAGCATCAGGGCGTCTGTGCCACTGGCACATCCAACTACATTAACGCCCCCCAGATATTCCCCGAGTTCTCTTTCAAAGGCTCTAACGTCCTCTCCGTTTATGAATTGGGAGGTTTCAAATATGCGTTTATACGCTTCATTGATTTTTTCCATAATAGGTTCATGGGCTCTGTATAAATCAACCATTTTGACTTGCATAACGGTCGGTTATGAAGGTTGTCATTGTTAAATGTGTATTGCATGCCCCATGCTGTCCCCTGCCGCTTCCATAATGGCTTCTGACAAGGTTGGGTGAGGATGCACTGAATAGAATAATTCAAGCATGGTGGTTTCCAAATTCATAGAGACCACCAGTTCGGAAATCATTTCAGTAACGTTGGCACCGATCATGTGGGCTCCAAGTAATTCGCCATATCGGGCATCAAAAATTAGTTTCACGAACCCCTGTGGTTTGCCTGCTGCCTTAGCCTTTCCGCTGGCAGTGAATGGGAACTTGCCCACTTTGATTTCATAGCCCTTTTCACGTGCTTCCCGCTCTGTTAACCCTACTGATGCAATCTCTGGCTGGCAGTATGTGCATGCAGGAACTCTGTCATAATTGAAAGGATGAGGGTCCTTACCTGCTATCTTTTCCATGCAGATGATTCCTTCGTGGCTGGCTACGTGGGCGAGGGCAGGCGTAGGAATAACATCCCCGAATGCGTAATACCCCTCCACATTGGTGCGATAGAACTCATCTACTATGATAAAACCCTTTTCATTTTTCTTGATTCCTACTTCTTCAAGGCCTATGTTTTCGGTATTTGGCGTTATGCCTGCTGCCACAAGGACAACATCTGCTTCAACAGTTTCTTCCTTACCCTTACTTCTGTCTTTGATTTTTACCTTAACTCCGGAAGAACCCACCTGTGCTTCTTCTACTAATGAATTTGTTTTAACTGTGATGCCTTGCTTCCTGAATGCCCTCTCTAATTCTTTGCTTATATCTTCGTCTTCCAATGGCACTATTCTGGGCATGTATTCCACTATGGTCACCTGGGTGCCAATTGTTGAATAGAAATAAGCGAATTCAACACCTATGGCTCCAGCACCTACAATAACCATCTTTTCTGGAATATAATCCAAGGTCATTGCCTCTTTGTAGGATATAATTCTCTTACCATCAAAGGGAAGGTTGGGCAATTGTCGGGCTCTGGCTCCCGTTGAAATGGCAATATGTTTTGCAGAAATTACTCCCTTGCTTCCATCTTCCTTAGTAACTTCTACTTTTTTGCCCGGCAATACTTTTGCAGCTCCTTTTATCCATTCCACTTTGTTTTTGCGAAAAAGATATTCAATTCCGCGGTTCATCTGGGCAGCAACGTCCCGACTCCTTTTTACCATTGCCTTTATGTCAGGCTTGGCATCATTAATAATAACTCCATAATCAGACGCTTTTTTAGCATATTCATACACTTCTGCACTCTTCAATAGTGCTTTTGTAGGAATGCATCCCCAGTTCAAGCAAATTCCCCCCAAGTGTTGCTTTTCAACAACAAGAGTCTTTAAGCCGAGCTGTGCTGCACGAATTGCCGCTACATAGCCTCCCGGACCAGCTCCAATGATTATCACATCATAACTCATCTCACTCTCTTTTGAGCAAAGTTATTACATAATCAATTCTTATTGGGTGATAGCAATGTTCTTTAGAATTGCGAACCAGATGCCATTAGAATTTTATTTCTCCCTACAGAAGCATGAGCTAATGACAGTTAGTACTGACATTGATTTGCTGAAAGTGCTATGGCATGAAATAGAAGAAGCCAAAAAGGAATGTGGTTATTTTAAGGCTGTGCTCAATAGCAGTATTCACATATATTTTTTGTCAAAGTTGTTTCTAATGGTTGTTAGAAGGAAACTCAACAATGCCACAGATGAAGACTTAAGAACATTGAACGAAAGGTATGTATTATCTAAAGACGATTCTCTTTGGCATACTATTTTTGAGTTGGATTCTTTGTTAGAGAGCTTATCTGGCGTGCACTTTTTTGCCCGATGGTTCCTCAGAAGAGGAAGGAAGAATCTTGCTAAGGCTTTGAGGGAGATACAGGAAAAATATATGGAACGCTTTATGGATGAGGAAATCAGGAATGCACATTATGTTCTATGCGAGAAGAAATAAATTTGAAGAAGGTTGTTCTTACACCGCAGGCATGGAAAACAATGGAAAAGTTTAAGCAGTTTAATCACCAATTGTATAGCAAAATAAAACACAGGTTCTGCGACAGATATTTGTATATGAAGACTGTACAGGAATTGCATAAGTATGCTGATATTGTTAAGGTAAAAACAAAGCCAAGGATATATATGTATTTAGAACATTCACAGAGGTTGAGGTATACACGAGCATAAACTTTTCTGAAGGAGTGATTGTTATCTTGTATATAGTCCCGAAAGTGTAAGTAAAAAATTCCAGCACAATTGCTTAAGTTTATGGTAAATACCCAGTTTCATGGCGTACGAATCAGAACCCATTTTGGAGAGCATATCAACACTTGGCGAATCTCTCAAGAAAGCCCCTGAGATAAAGGGAGTCCCCACTGGCATCAAAGGGCTTGATGAATTGTTTTTTACCACTGAGTTCAAGAGGGGCAAGCCAGTTAAAAAGCCGTTGGGGGGTATTCCGCAATATGCAGTTGTTAACCTGACTGGTGTTTCTGACACAGGGAAGTCACTGATGGCAGAGCAATTTGCAGTTAAGAGGGCTTCAGAAGGGGATGCTGTATGTTTCATTACTGTTGAGACGACTGCCCCTTTTGTGTCTGCTGCTTTGAAGGAGCGTGCCCGTGCAATGGGCGTGAAAGATATTTCAACAATTGACCAGAACATAATAATCATAGATGCTGCCTCATATCATCGGTTGCGAGAATACATTCCTTCATTATTGGATACTCTGGCTTATGCTATCAAGCAATACAAGATTAAATATGTGGTAATTGATTCCATTACCGGGCTTTATGAGTCTCGGGAGATGATGGCTAGGCAGGTTGTCAGACAGCTGTTCAACTTTATGAAAAAATGGTATCAAACAGCAATATTTGTGTCGCAAAAACGTTCTGGACACGAGGAATTATCGCCTGAAGCAGCGGGAGGTTATGCAGTGGCTCATATTGTTGATTGCACAATAGTCCTTGCAAAACAATTTATTAGGAGCAGGTATGATGAATCGTTGTATGGCTTGCCTATTGGTGAATTAATTAGGTTGTTTAGAATAGATGGTTGTCGGATGTGTGGGCACGACACAAGCACCCATGTTATGTATATCACTGAAGCTGGATTGGTGGAAATAGGACCAACCTTAAAAGAATTGCGAGAAACTAAAAAATAAATCAGAAGGATTAACTGGCAGAAAATGTGTGAGTAGCTCTTCAGAAAACAACTATCTGCACTCTTAATGAACATAATCTGTGGATTGAACAGGGTGTGTTTACTGCATATATTTAAGCAGGATTGTCTTGCCACATCAAACATTTCTGCTGAAAGCATTGTTTTACTTTAGGAGATAAGTTACAACTAAGGTTACAATGCCTGTATATGCATAGAAAAGAGGGGTACGATGAGGCACTGTAGAAATGTTATTCTTCCGTTCAGTTCTTCAAAACGCTTGTCTATCGCTTGTATAAATGACTTAATGTCATCCTTTGTGGCAACGTTAGTTGTCTGGGTATGATAGATTTCGTCTAATACTAACACTAAAGCCATGGCGTCTGCTTGTTGCCTGTTAAAACCATCTTCAAATAATAGTTGTCTTGATTTAAGGGCTATGCTTCCTTCTTGTGGTTGTTTAAGAAGTTAATCTGTTGTTCGCTAACGAATCTACGACTTTGCATTTTTGTGTTCCTGTTAAACTAAATTTTGCTTAAATTTGTCAACATGCTTGTAACGACCTATGGCTGTGCGCTATACGGGCTTGAAGGGATAATAGTATCGGTGGAAGTTAATGTTACAGAAGGTATTAGATATTACATTGTTGGCTTGCCTGACAATGCAGTAAAGGAAAGCTTGCAAAGGGTTGAGTCTGCTCTTAAGATTAGTGGGTTTCAAATGCCTCGTCGCAAAGTGGTTATAAATCTCGCCCCGGCGGATATAAAGAAAGAGGGTTCTGCGTATGACCTGCCAATAGCAATTGGCATCTTAGCAGCTTCAGGGCAAATAAATCCCTCTATTGCTCTTGATAAAGTTCTCATTATGGGGGAATTGTCCCTGGATGGAACTCTTAAACCAATTAAGGGTTCTCTACCAATTTCTATTCATGCAAGAGACAAGGGATTCACAAGCGTTGTATTGCCTTATGAGAATGCTAAAGAGGCGGCGGTTACAAATGGGATAAAAGTATATGGCTTTAACCATTTAAGGGAAGTGGTACAATTTCTTGAAACAGGGGAAGGAGAGCCATTAAAAACAGACATTGAAAGCCTGTTTGCTTCCGCTCAGCGAGAAGACTCAATAGATTTTGCAGACGTATATGGGCAGGAAACGGTTAAGCGTGCCTTGTCGGTGGCGGCAGCAGGTGGACATAACGTCTTAATGGTGGGACCACCCGGGGCAGGCAAAACTATGCTTGCAAGAAGGGTAACTACTATTCTTCCGCCCATGACTCTCGAAGAGGCTCTTGAAACAACCAAAATTTATTCTATTGCGGGACTGCTTGGCGGGAAAGAGCTTATCGTTACGAGGCCATTCAGAGCACCCCATCATACAATCAGTGATGTAGCACTGGTGGGCGGTGGCGTTCCACCACAACCGGGAGAAATTTCTCTTGCTCACAATGGTGTCCTCTTTCTTGACGAAATGCCCGAATTCAGAAGGTCTGTATTAGAAGTGCTCAGGCAACCGCTGGAGAATAGAACTGTTACTATCTCAAGGGCAAGGTTTACAGTTACTTTCCCCGCTAATTTTATGCTTATTGGCGCTATGAACCCATGCCCCTGTGGTTATTATAATCATCCAGAGAAGGAATGCACCTGCTCGCCAGGTGCCGTAAAACGCTACCTTAACAGATTATCTGGTCCTCTTCTGGATAGAATAGACTTGCACATAGAGGTCGTTCCTGTGCCTGTTAAAGAACTTCGTTCTCCACAGACAAAGCCTACAAGCAGTGATCAACTTAGAGAACTCGTTTTGAAGGCAAGAGAAATCCAAACCAGGCGCTTTAAAGATTATCCCGGAATTTATTCAAATGCTCAGATGTCGCCAAGATTAATCCGGAAGTTTTGCAACCTTACTGACAGTGCTTCTCGTCTATTAGAAGGAGCAATAGAGCAACTTGGACTGTCTGCTCGTGCCCATGATAGAATTCTGCGTGTGGCACGAACTATAGCAGACATGGACGGTT
>WFXT01000073.1 GCA_015490475.1 Bacteroidota bacterium | reverse complement strand
GAGATGTGTATAAGAGACAGCTTTTCCACTACATAAAATTACGACAAAAAACCTATCAATAGTTCGTTAACTCCAGTTAAGCTGTAATGCATGGGTCTAGAAGTGCGATGCAGACGAGATTTTTGAACTTTTTAAATAAAAATTTTGTTTTAATTTGAAACGAGCTGTTCATGCTGGGTGGTCCGACACTGTGGCTTGATACTATAGAACCAGAAATGCGTGAAATAATTGAGTATCCAGGTTCTTCTGTAGTAATTGCGTGCCCAGGTGCAGGAAAGACTTCTATATTAAAATTTAGATTTGCATATTTAATAAGTAGAAATGTATCTCCGGATAACATAGTGCTTGTAACGTTTTCCAACAGAGCAGCAAACAGATTAAAACGTGAGGTGATTAATTTATTGAAACAATTGGGTTATGTAGGCATGGTTGAGAACATACAGATTTCCACTTTTCATAGCTTCTGTGTTAATTTAATTAAACAATCTCCAAAAACTTTTGGTTTTGACAGTCATTTTTCAATATACGATGATAGAGATCAGAAAAGACTTGTTTCAATAATATTGAGATACTTACAAGGTGAGTGGAATACAAACCTTGACCCAAAGGTAATTGATAGGTATATTAAGAAAATAAGTGAATTCAAAACAAGTAGATGCTTACCACCAGAAGATGCTTATTATGTATATGAAAAAGATGATTTACAGCCCACAGTTGCCAAAGTATATGACTTGTACGAACGAGCATTGAAGAGCAGTAATGCCACTGATTTTGATGGATTGCTCGTGAGTGTATATAATGCTATTGATTCACAAGATTTCAAAAAGAAATTTGGAGATAGATTTAAGCATATATTGGTGGACGAATATCAAGATTTTACTTTATTGCAACACATTTTGTTTTTAAAGTTAGCCAAATTTAGTGAAACCTTTATGGTTGTTGGTGATCCAGCACAAAGCATCTATTCATTTCGCCATGCAACTCATAAGTACTTATTAGACTTAGCGAATTATGAGGGATATTTAGTCCCTAATATGATTAAAACTAAACCTAAGGTTTTTTATCTTAAAAAGACTAAGCGTCTTGGCAAAGATGTGGTTAGAATGGCGAATAATCTATTAAATAAATCTACTATTGGATCGTATTATGATTATGATCTGGAAACAGCCAAAGAAGAATCAGGAACAGTTGTTTGCTATTGTTTTAATTCCCCTGAGGAAGAATTTGGATTTGTTGCTGGGGACATCCAGTCTAAAGTGGAAAGTGGTGTTGCCTGTTCTGACATTGCAGTGATAGCGCGTAATAGGTATATATTAGAAAAATTTATTCCATATTTGAATGTGCAATATGTTAAGCTGTTCCCTGAAATTAAAAAGGATAGCTTGATTGAAAAAAGCGTAGATGCACTTGTAAGTGCTTTAAAAGTAATAATCAATCCTAAAGATAACTTATCGTGGCATAAAATTTATGAAGCATATGTTTTGGGTAGGAAACATGATGATGACGCTGTTCTTACTCCGAAAGACTTAGACGAATATTTTATGAGGTCTATTTTGAGAGGAGATGATGAGCCGTTTGTTAAGGATCCTGATTTCATGTTTACCAGAACACCTATGTCCACAAGTGAACAGATTTTCAACTTTCTTGACAAGTGGGGCATTAAACTGTTGCTAGGAGGACAAAAAGTGGAGTTACTTATGACTTCAAATGCCATAATCCAGATAATTGAAGAAATAGCTAAATTTATTCATGCTCCCGAGGAAGCCGTGAAATATGTGAGGATGCTGATTAATGAGATTTTTGATCTACATCATTCGTATTACGGAAGTTATCCTGAGTTTCCTGAAGTGGTTTCAGCTTTGGCTCTATATGGCAGTTATCTAGAAGAACTATTAAAGGCTGAAAAAGATGGCAGAAGAATAGATAAGGTTCATTTGCTTACTATTCATGGAGCTAAGGGATTAGAATTTAAGCACGTATATTTAATCGGGATGCGTGACGATATAATACCAGGATATAGGGTTATTGAACAAGGAAGTGTAGATGATATTGAGGAAGAGAGACGGGTATGTTTTGTCGGAATAACAAGGACAAAGGAGACTTTGACTCTGACGTTTAGCAGGTTGCCATATTATGCTGACTACATATATCATCTTAACAATGTAGAATGTTCAGAATCCAAAAGTAGATTTGTTTCCGATATGGAAATACCTATTCAAGAGTTTGGAAGGCATGATAATGATAATAAACTATCCTTTGGGGGAAATCAAATTACCGAACCACAACAACCTTCCTAGTGCACGTAACTCGCCTGCCATTTTCCTCTTCACCTGTGGCAATGGCGAGATATGTTCCAGATGGAACTTCTCTGCCGTATAAATCTTGAAGGTTCCAGAAGAACGATCCGCCTCGGGCAATCCCTTCATATATAAGGATTCCTTCAGGGGTTGTTATTTTAACGTGAGCGTTGACCGGAATGTTGCGGATTGCCACAGGACCATCATAATCGGGGGGAACAGGTTGGGGATAAACAATTCCTCTCGGGCATTTGTCCATGAAATCAGCGCCCTCACTACCATAGGTCATACTACCCTGATCTGTAGCGACAAATACTTCGCCAGTAAGGGGAATTACGTTAACATGCAAGACTGAATTAGAGAAGAGAGGAGAGTTGTCAGTGTTGAAGTGGTCTATTGTTTCGGTGGTTTGAGGAGACAAATGCCACAGACCATTGGCTGTTCCTATCCATTTGTAATCGCCAGAGTCAACTGCTATTGAGAAGATTTGTTCTCCCTGCAGAACCCATGCTGGACCAGTGGGTGTTTCCACAACAGGTCTTTCGGCATCACATCCTTCATCGGTCCATATCCTATCAGCACAGTAAAAAACAGTTATCCCATCGTTAGTGCCTACCCACACATATCCTTTCCTGTCCACTGCAAGAGCAAAAACAGATGTGGAGTGGAGATTCCCGTTACCACTGCCCTTACCAAGCAATTTGTATTTATCATCCGAGGGGTCCTCAATGCTTTCGCCTTCGTGATACACAAGAATTCCCCCACCATCACCTATTATGAACCACTTGTTGTCGTACTTATCAATAATCAAATCAATAAACTTTGATGAAGGCACTGGGATTGGTATTGAAAAACTGAACCATCTTCCGTCATTGGTTAATACTGCTATGGGTCTGGAAGATAAGGCATTTGCAATCCAGAGGTTTCCTTTGCTATCAAAAGCCAATCCTGTGATGAAAAGGTCACCGGGACTCGTTAAGTGTGGTTTCAGTTCTGAATTTGTAGTGTCATATTTCGCTATTACCTGTCCGTCAGGGGTTATTTGAAGCAAGCCATTTCCCAGAGAACCGGCAAATATGTTTCCTGAATTGGGGTCAATGGCAAGGGAAATAATGTCAAGAAAATTCTCCAATTCTGGAATACGATATGATTCAATGTTTTCCCATTCTCCATAGTCATATTTCATAAATCTACCGGGTCTGTAAAGCCTTGATGCCAGACGCTGGTCTCTGGTGCCATCAACAGCCCAGAGAACTGTTCCATCTCTTGATATGGCGGTCTTTGAAATATATGCAGAAGCAGGTCCAGAAGGCGTTTTCCTCTGTAGTTCACCATTGCGAAGGACATATAAGCCAGACCATGAGTCAGCATACCATAGTTCGCCATTAAGAGCGACTATTTGTTCTGGGTGTGGTAATCTGGAGACTTCCAAAAGTTTATAGCCTGAGCCTTTTACCAGATAGATTTCAGGATATGATTCTGATGTATATACTGTGACAATGATGCCTGAGTCGGTAGATGCAAGAACGCTCCCAATGTGTCCTTGAGGTGGTATGAATAGTGTTTGGGTATCGGGAAAAGCAGAAATAATGCTGTCTTTCCCTACAACAAGCAAGTTGCCGTTTAATTCAATCAACTTGACGAAATCAAAAGAGCTAAGAGATAATAAAGTGTCCCATGAGCCATAGAAGGATGGTTCCTTACTATCGGGACAAAACAAAATGTGTGATGTGCTTACGGCGAACCATAGAGAATCCATCTTGATTAAGTCAAGAACCCGGGGCAGGCTACTTCCACCAGATAAATCCCACATTTCTCTTATCAAGCCTTCTTCAACGTCAAGGACTATTATACCGGCATCACTGGACAGATAGGCAAGATTGGTATCATTAGCAGTGTATATGTTGTAAATAGTTTTTTGAGGGAATGTTGTTGCATTCTTTAAGTATGGCACATTGATCACATTCTTTGGTGAGAAAATATCTATATTTCCGTTTTTATATGCTATGACATATTTGCCTGTATAATAGTGGAAAGCAGAAGTTGAAATCCCATGGTCGCTAAGTCCCGTTGTTCTATTGTGAAGTGTAAATTCATCATAATTGGGGTCATAAATGAAAAAAGCCAGGTCTGTTTGTGCCAAAATGGTATTGTCGGGTAATACAAAAAGTTTATATACATTGGAATAGGGTATTTGTGCTTTCCACATTCCAGGCGGTGTCTGTCCTTGTGTTAACCCATTTGATAAGCATATTATGGCTATGATTGATGTTAACCTACGCATTAGAACCTATACATTTTTTGAAACATTTCGGTTCTGGAATTGTCAGTAAGGGATTGTAGCCTGACACGGCATATGTAAACGCCACGTCCTACGGGGAAACCGTCATCGGTGGTGCCATCCCAGAACAAACCTCTTAGAACAGCAGGAGCAACACTGTATTCTCGGGTCAAAGTGCGTACCTTCCTGCCAGATATGGTAAAAATATCAATTGATACCTTCACATTGTCACCTGCCCTATTGTGTTCTATTATAAACTCAGTCTTTTGGCTAAATGGATTGGGATAATTAACAACCCTGCCCAGTTCAAGGTTTGCAGTGTCCACAACTGTAAAGCGAATGGTCGCTTCAGATACATTATTGTAAACATCCCATGCTCTGATAGTCAATGTGTGAGGACCGGGTTCCAGATTTTCAAGTCTATATTTAACGATTCCTCTGCGATAATCATTAGCAACGGTGGAGTAGAAATCATTTAAAACAATCGCATCATTTTCTTTTCCATCAAGGATTGCTACCAATTCGTGCCCTATACTGCGTTTTGAAATATTAATTCCGTTATCATCGTATAAATGTACTATTAATAATGGATTTGGATGGGTTAAACCGCCGTCCACAAAAGATTCATCATTGAGGAATACTTTTATCTCTGGAGGTGCGTTATCAGAAGGTGCCTTTTCATTTATTCCGCCTATTACTATTGAATCATATAAACCAGAAGCATCGTTGTCCTGCCAGTATGCATAAGCCAATAACCTGCCATAACCAAAGGCTCCAGCGACATCTTTGGGCACAACAAAATCAACTCTGAAGGTGCCATCGTTGGTTGTTGCCTTGCCTCTGAATATGTGGGTTTTATAAAAGTTGAAGGTGTATGGTTGGGAGGCAGGGTCGTTGGCAAGCGTCGTTATCTTTAATGGTTTATCTAAAAGTTCCACAATTATAGTGGCATTAGATTCATACCGTGTTCCATCTTGGTATTCAATGTGACCATAAACGGATACTCTGTCCAGAGCCCTGATAGTGTCTTTCTTTTCTGTAACTATGCTATCAATAACTACTTTGTGAGTGGGGAAAGCCAGAGTCATAGCAGGGTCCCCTAGCAAAACAAATTTTCTATTGTTAATTCCAGTTGGGCTGGCGTTCTTGGATCGCCTTGCTATTTCTCCAATAGTTGGGGGCATCCCACTCCAATTGAAAACTCTCTTGAAGAAACTGAATGATAGGTCAAAATTGGCACTTGAATAGACGAGCCGTACTGTCGTTAATAAACCTATTGTTCCGCCATCTGGCTTGAGCAGTGTTTGTTCTCCCGCACTAACTATTCCCGGGTCGTCAAACCTGCTGAACTCACATGTTGCAGTTACAAAAAATGCAAAATTCGGATAGTTGAACAATTTAGAAATATCAGCTTCCATGAAAATTCTTTCGTGGGCAAGTCCAAGTTCATTACCGTGTCCAGTGTAGCTCCATATAAGGGTTCCTGTGTTTATTCTGTCAATAATTGCTTTGTTAACGTCTGGATAGCGCTGTCCTCCGACGGCTAATTGTTGTGGATATGCATCAAGATATATTTTGTCAACAAGATAGTTTCTGTGCTTTCTGGATAGATATTCTGCTTGTGCATCAGCATCCCTTATGTGCAGATTATTATCTTCATCGTCGGCAACGAAGGTTACTACATACCGCCAGTTGCCAAAAGATTTCTCGTATGCTTTGATTTTGTCTATCAACACTGTGGCTTCTTGCTTTGAGTTGACGGGCAACCTGCCCACTGCTATATCCAGTTGATTAGAATTATCGCCAAGGTCAGCTCCTTCGTTATCATCCAGAAAGGCATAGTAATCATCTGTGAGATAAGAGACCAGCGGGTCAAGACTATTGACACTTTCATAAGCAGGAATATGCTTGACAGGATGTATTATGCCTTTGTAATCATAGGAAGCATCACCAAACAATAGTAGATACTTAAATTTTGCAGGGTCTTGGTCGTATAGATATTTGGCAAAGTCTCTTATAGCCGTAGGGTCCTGTTTACCACCACTGAATTCGTTAAACACTTCTTCTAAGGATACTACAAGGACCGAAAGTCCTTTGTCTCTATGCCACTGGGCTAACTGTCGCGCTTCTTCACGCCATTCCTCAAGGGTTATTATTAGCATGTCCGGAACCGTTGCACCATGAAGGTCTTGATTATCAACTTGTCCCGCATATTGGGGTGAACCAACATCGGACGGATGAAATACCACGAATTGCCTTATAGTATCCATATTGACAGTGAAAGCAATGTCGTTACCATTACGGTCATAATTGATGGCTTGATAATTAAGTGGGTCTGTCACTTCCCACAACATGGCTCCAGAAGGAACATTTGAAACCACAAACCGAGGCACTTCACCAACAAGAGAACTATTCACGATGTGCAAAGGCTTGCCCGCATATTGAAGTTTGACGGGAACTACTATTTCTATCCAATCCAACCAGCCTTTGTCAGAATAATGAGCCTTTTGATATGTCAAATTGATGTTGATTGTTGATGTTCCATTGGCATTCAGAAAAGATGACTTTGTACTAATTCTTCCTCTGGGATGGTAAGGTGTTGCATTGCTAACAGGGGAAATCGTATGGCTATGCAGAAAAGAACCATTTCCCGAAACAGAAAATGCAGTGTTACCATAGTAAGAAAGAGATAGCACTTGTGTGGTTATAAGTGCCTGTCCGACCGCCTGAGAAGGCAGGGTGAAAGAAAAATTACGTGACGTCTGATACTCAAAATCTTCGCCAAACCACCGTCTTCCGGTTCGTAAAGGATTATATAGTTCCTTTTCGTGAAAAACAAGGTATTCTCCTGTTGTTACGGGATTTATTGTTGGGGGGCTTGAAGTCTGTGGAACAACATTAACACGGCGAGGAATCCCTTCATTGCTGATGGTTACGTAAACATAATTCACTGTGTCGTAATAATGAATCCAGTGTTTCCACTTGCTTTCCGCGAAATCGTAGTCCCAGCCAGAAGGTCCCTCTACGTAAAACAAGATGAAATCTCCCGGGTCAAAAGAACCATCACCACCATCAGATACGTACACCGGTATTTCAACAGGTTCATTTACTCTTGGGGCGCCAGCACGCTCAGGCAACGGCTTACCATAAGTTGAATATACACGTATGTTTGATGGGGTCATACCAGTAAAGCCTGCACTCGCAAGGTCCTCATAGGTGAGTTTATAAACACCAGGTTTTGTTACGAACCATTTGTGCCATGTGCCTTTTGCGAAAATAGAAGAGGTGCCCGCTGTTCTTAATGTCGCCCTCTCTTCGGAACGGTTATTTTGAGTGGGTCTTACCTTCACATTTAGAGTTATTTGCTCTATAATGTGCCATCCATCCGATCGTCGTATATAGGGAAAAATCTTTATAGTTACAATTCGTTGGTTTCGGGCTTTTCCCTGCCAGAACTGAATTTGTTTCTCTGGACGGTTCCCTGAGAATTTTATGGGCTTACTTTTTTCAACTGTCCATGATATTGTTTCAACTTCATAGGAAGCAGGTATGGAGAACGATTCGCTGACCCACGAGATTCCTGCCTCATCTTTCCATATTTGTTCAGGATTTATATCCACAGAAAAACGAAAAGAATCTCCAGATAAGCCAAAAGCCAGAACTAATAAGGCAGTTGTTAACAGTATGATTTTCCTCATCATCACTTTAAACGGATTGTCCTTTTTTGTTCGTTTACCTTATCAACGATGCGGAAGAACGCCTGCAAGGTTGCTTTAGGGCTAATAATGTTTGGCACTATTATGGCACAGGACCCAATTCTGTATCGCAACTGGTATGCAGGACAGCATATAAATCCCGCTATTATTGGCATTGAGCCCTGCACACGTCTTTATTTAATGGTTAATGACCGTGGTCCCAGATTGACGGACTTCTGGACAGGAAGGGCAAATGCCTATGCCACCGTTCTCCTTGGCATAGATGGATTTAGTGAAAAACTAAAAGGTTCCATAGGTGTTCAGTATCTTGGTGATTTCACTGGTGGTGGACTTCTTAATATGCATCAAATTGCTTTGACCTATGCATACCGAAAACATTACTCCCGAAGCAGTTTCTGGCAACTGGGAATCTCCTTTCTGGGAAGATATTATTCTGTTGACTATACCCGAATGGTTTTTCCTGAAGACATAGACCCTGTGTTCGGATTCACTGGATTTAATTCAGCACGTTATGACAGGTATGTTAAGGTATATCCGTCAGCAAGCATAGGCTTTCTTTTTTTCTCTCCTTCTCTAATAGCAGGTATAGCACTTCATCATTTAACTAGGCTCAGAGGCTATCAAGAACCACAATATCAAGCCCGTGTTAGCATGCATCTGTCAACAGCCTTTCAGATTAGTAGAACATCCTATCTGGTTCCTCAAGCCACTCTTGACGCTACCGGGAAAACATATCGCTTGCAAGCCATAATCAGATGGCGTCATGTAAAATGGTCTCTATATGCAGGTGCCTATTCTGGGTTCAAGTTTCTTGATGGCGTACTCCTGGGTTTCTCTCATGAAGTAAAAGGCTTGCGTCTTGCTTACACACTCGGCTTAGACCTCAACGGTCCCATCTACTCAGGACAAAGTCATGAACTGGGAATTGAAACCTTTTTCTGTCCAACAGATAAGCGAGTTTCCATCAGCGAATGCCCAGCATGGCGCTGAGAAAGTTTTATCTCATAGTATTGCAAATGATAATTTCCTATTTTTAGAACTTCTGCTACTATGCGTTTTTTGTAATGTACATTTAAACCACAGGGTGTCACAGAGTCCCACAGAGTTTTTCTTTATTGACTTTATTTTTCCTGCACTCTGTGTTTCTTACTCTGTGTAACTACGGCGACACTGTGGTTCGTTTTTATTATAAACCATAGGGTGTCACAGAGTCTCTCTTTTATTACGGTTTATTTTTCAACATTCTGTACTTCAACTTTGTGGTTAGCTTCTATCCTTAATGAACATAATCCTTACAATAAATAGGTGTTTGTAAAACTAAAAAGCGAATGTAAACTTTGCACTTACTGTCTCGTTGAAAGAATATCTGCGTGATGTAATGCCAAATATATACTTATCAAGTCCATATTCTATTGCAATACCTGTTTTGTGTTTTGCAGATAAAAACCATTGAATACTTGCTTTAAAGCCAAGTCCCAGTCCATCAATGCGGTACCTATCAGGAATTGCTTCATCAAATTCAGGTGGTGGCGGAGAATTAAAAACCACATTAGTGTTC
>WFXT01000072.1 GCA_015490475.1 Bacteroidota bacterium | reverse complement strand
GTTTAACTTTATAAAATCTTGGTATCATGAAGCGTGTATCTTTTGTGCTGTTGTTGATTGTTTATGTGGACTATATAAGGGGACAGGTGTCAGTAGGACCGGGCGGAGGTTCTGACTTGTTTTTTATAAAATATCATCCGTCAAACCCTCAGATATTATATGTTGGAGGAGACATAGAGGGTTTGTTCAAGAGTAATGATGGTGGTGCTTCGTGGAATTTAATAAATGACAATGTTATTGACTTTTCCTTAGGGTTGATGTCATATTGGACCAATGATATTGTCATTGACCCTGCTGATCCTGATGTTGTGTATTGGTGTACGGGAGCGGGCTTGTTCAAGTCTATTACTGGTGGAGGCTCATGGGAACTGTTATGGTCAATGCCTGCATATAATCCCCCCGAGGAATATACTCCTGTTGCTACTGTCAGCATATCTCCCTCTGGATCTAATGAACTTATAATGGGATTGGGGGATAGAATCACGTACAATGGAAATACCAATTTTCAGGATTTTGTGGCATATGATTTACCCAAGGGACTCTTAATTAGTAATGATGGGGGGCAAACGTGGAGTCCATTGCCTTTAACAGACAGCTTGAGCAAAGATTCTGCCAGTGTCCAATCTGTAGTTTGGTTGACTCCAGATACCATTTTTGTTTGTGCTACTTATGGAGTGTGGCGTTCTATTGATGGAGGTATATCATGGCAAAGAATAGAAAGTGGTTTGCCACATAATCAATGTAACTGGCTTACTGTAGGGTACAAAGGCGATTCTGTGTTCTTGTTTCTTTCGTTGCATTCTTTGGGTATTATAGGTGATTCGTCTTCATTTAGGGGAGGGATTTTCCGCTCTTCTACCTATGGAAACGACTGGGTTGAGATAACATCCAATTTACCTGTATATAGCACTTCATCGGGATTGTTTTATGAATATTGGCAAATTGCTGTTCATCCTGGTTCTGCTGATACTGTTTACATTGGAACATCACGGGGAAGTCATTGGGACTCATCTGGTTTATGGGTCTCGTATAATGCTACAAGTTCTTCGCCGTCATGGACATTATTATACGAACCAAGTTACACAGGATGGATGGACACAGGATGGTTCCCAGACCCTTACGTGAGAGGAATAGCCATTTCTCCTGTTATTCCATCCATAATGGCTATTTCACATGTTTACGTTGATTTGACTTTTGATAAAGGTCTTACATGGCAAAGTGGTTATACACAATATTCAAATGGGTGGATTGGAAATGGACTGGAGTGTATGAATGTTGATGCATTGGCTTTTGATCCGAAAGATTCTTTACGTTTCTGGATAGGGTATGATGATATGGGGTTATGGTACACATTAGATGGTGGAAATTCTTTTTTACCCCTTGACCCATACATGTCTCCTCAATGGTTACAGTCCAGTGGAGACGCTGTACGTCAAATTGTAGTTGACCCTGATAATCCCCAACATATCTATGTAGTTAGGGATGCTGGTTCACTGGCTCCGGCATGTGACTTTCAGTGCTCTGGAGGATTGTTATATAGTGGAGACGGTGGCAATTCTTTTACTGACCTGTTTGACACTCTATCTTTCGGTATAGGGTCCCCTTGGATAGCGGTGGATTTTTCTTCTGGCACGCCAGGAAACAGAACAATCTATATGGCAGTCTTTGGTAATGACCTATACCGGTCAACAGATAATGGAAATACATGGACTTCTATTGGGGTAGGTTTGGGGAATGATAGACAAAAAATATGGAAAGTGCTGATACACCCTAATGATCCAAATATTATCTATGCTATTCTCAATCTGGCGTGGCATGGAGGTTCCTCTTTGATTTACGTGTCAAACGATAAAGGTAACACGTGGCAACCATTGTCTTTGCCTGTGCCTATTACAGGACAAGATGCAGTAACTGATATATTAGTTGACGCATCAGGAGTCATTTATGTTACATATGAAGACGTATTCCGATGGACGTATTTTACAATGATGCTAAGGTCAATAGATGGGGGAAACACATGGGATACGTTATTTACAAGTAATTTTCCTTTGACAATGGCAGTGCATCCAACAAGAAGTGGACTTGTTGCTTTGGGAGAATCAGCACAATATAAGGCTACTAATGGACAGGCTGGAACAATCTACATATCAAACGACAAGGGAAATACATGGACAATTATAGGAACTCTACCTCACGCTAATTACAACTTTATGAAATTTAGCCCTCATACACAAAATCTATATATAGGAACAGGGGGAGGAGGACTCTGGAAAATTTATGTGCCAGATTCTTTATTTGTGTCTTCTGGGATAAGACCCTCTTCCACGAAACCCAAGATATACTTTGTAGAAGGAAGATTGTTTGTAGCCAATCCTTATAACATTGAACATATTATAATACAAGATGTTAGTGGGAGGGTGATTGTAAAAGGTTCCGTTAATGAGGTAAATGTACCTTTACCACGGGGATATTATGTTGTGATCCTGATGTCCACAGAGGGAGATGTTTTTAACTATTTACTTGTTAACTTGAATGGTGAATGAATAGGTAGTAATCCTTCTTACCCTTCTGTAATAGAATAATGTTCCCTGTTAATAAGTCGCCTTTGGAAATAGTTGCTTTCGGGTCAGTGATTGTTTGCTTATTTACTTTTATACTTCCTGCTTTAATGAGGCGTTTGGCTTCTGAACGAGAAGGCACGACTCTTCCTGCAATAAGGTCTATTAGTGGGATGCCATCGTCAGGAATGGTTACCTTAAAGGATGGTAATTCTTGAATAATTTGTTCAAGTGTAGATGAAGGGAGTTCCTGAAGTTTTTTGATATTTTCTTTCCCAAATATTATCTCTGATGCTAATCTGGCTTTTTGATATTCTTCTTCGCTATGAACCCATGTTGTTAGTTCTCGGGCAAGGATTTTTTGAGCTGTCCGTTTTTCAGGAGTTTGTTGATGATTTTTCAGGATTTCATCAATTTCTTGCAATGGCAGGAATGTTAAGCGTTTCAGTAGCATGGGAACTTCCTGGTCAGAAACATTGATCCAGTATTGGTAGAATTTAAAAGGGGATGTCTTGGTTGGGTCAAGCCAGATGTTACCCTGTTCTGTTTTTCCGAATTTGGAGCCATCCGCACGTAAGAGTAAAGGGCATGTTATGCCATGGGCTTCACCTCCACTCTTCCGTCTGATAAGTTCAATTCCTGTGGTTATGTTGCCCCACTGGTCAGCACCACCTATCTGCACGGTTACATTATATCTATTATATAGATACCAGAAATCATATCCCTGTAGGAGCATGTAAGTAAATTCAGTGTATGAAATTCCACGTTCAAGGCGTTTCTTGACACTTTCCTTAGCGAGCATGTAATTTACTGTTATGTGTTTTCCAACGTCACGTAAGAATTCAATTAGAGATAAACTGCTAAGCCACTCATAATTATCATAATATTCGGCTTTTTGTGGAACAAGCCTTAAAAGATGTTGTATCTGTTTGATTAAGAATTGAGCATTCTCTTCAATCTGTTCGGGTGGTAAAAGAGGACGTTCTTTGTCTTTGCCACTTGGGTCCCCAATCATTGCTGTTCCCCGTCCTATTAC
>WFXT01000071.1 GCA_015490475.1 Bacteroidota bacterium | reverse complement strand
TTCATGAGATATTTAGTGCTAAGTGTAACATAAAGTCTAACTTGGATTAACCACTATGGTATCAAAAGAGCAATTGCTACCTCCCCAGACGCCATATCCACCGTTGATGTTGCTTTCCACTCTCACTGGTGAAGCAAAAGGATTGTCAATGGCAGTAAGTGCCCCTTCAAAGGTGAGCCAGAACTTGTATTGATATTCGTCTATGTTGCACCATTTGACAACTACAGTATCTCCGATGCGATAAAGCCCATAAGTTTCAGGGTTATATTCCTCAGGGTCCTGTCTGTTGCACACTCCCCTGTCCAGTTCAATGGTTATCGTTGCTCCATTGAAATATCTGTCATCTATTGCTCCGCCGAAGGGTGCACAGAAGGGACCTCCGTTGACAGAAGTGTAATACCTCACTATGTCGCCTATTTCTGGAGGGTCAGAGTAAATAGCCCACATGTTTGCCATAGTGTCATTTACCGCCTTTGTCCAGAGGGAGTCCAGGGTTAATTTTCGGGCGGGGATGTATGTCGTAGCAGTTAGGGTATCCTTGCCGTCCGGAGTAATTATAGTCAAGTGATAAGTATTTCCTGCCTTGCCGATCAGTTCAGGCAATGGAGTGAAGCGAGTGGTATAGAAAGAGAGTTCAGCGATGGGTTCAGGGTCAGAGAATCCAAAAGCAGTGGCAATCTCTTTTTGAATGGTAGGTGGCAAGTCTTTAACTTTTATTTCCTGCAGTTGATAGGTGGTTCCCTCTGTAGTTATATACATTGTTGCTCCTGAAACAAAACGATTAATTAGCGTGTCAATGTTAATCATACTGGTGAAAGCAAGCGTCTTTGTCAAAATGATTACTGGTGGCTGTCCATCTTCTATGAATCCTTCAACGGAATAATGGAGCCTTTCGGGTTGCGGAAGGTCAACGTCTATCTCTTCCGAACACGACCATAATATAAAAGTGAGCCAGCCAATTGCAATAAAACTAACCGCTTTTATAAAACTCAATTTCATAATACCTACCATTTAAAATTAAATGTTAATGATGGAATTATTGGAAAGAGGGTCACTTTCATAGGTGTAAATCTTATGCCATTAACAGGGTCTCCTTCTCTTTTCAGCCACAGGAAGAAAATATTTTTTCTGTTGTAAACATTATATATCGTCAGATTAATGTCGTAGTCAACTTTTTTGAAAATTTTACCTTTAAGGGTTGCAGAGATGTCCATTCTGTGATATGGCGGAAGCCTGAAGTTGTTTCGCACTGAATAGACAGGGACAAGAGTTCCCTGAATAAACAGGAATTCAGTAGGTACGGTTGTTACGTTCCCGGAACCATACACAAAAGTGAGACCGAAATCCCAGCGTCTGGATGGCGAATACATTAGGACTACGGACAAGTCATGGCGACGGTCATAACGGGCAGGAAAAGGTTTTCCATTATTTAGTGCATCAAACTGCCTGAAGGTCCATGACAGCGTATATCCTATCCAGCCCTGAAACTTGCCAACACCCTTATTGAGGAAAAATTCGGCTCCATACGACCATCCCCTTCCAGAAATCAAATCATTATCCACATCCACATTAATGTCCGGTGTGTAATTATCCCTAAATTCAAGCAGATTGTACATCCACCGGTAATATACTTCCACTGATGCCTGCAAGTTTCCTTTTAGCAGATTTCTGAAATATCCCGCACTCACTTCATATCCCCGCGATGGTTCTATATTTACGCTTGCAGGGAGCCATAGGTCAAAAGGAGTAGTTACATTAGCACTACTAACAAGATGCAAATATTGAATTACCCTGATGAAAGATGCTTTTATTGACGAATTTTTATTCAGTTGATAGCGGGCAAGGATTCTGGGTTCTATGCCACCGTATGATTTAATCAATTGACCGGGTCTATAGAACGTTGAGTCTATTGGTCTTCTGAGGGCATCATACTTGTAAAGTGTATATGGTCCAAAGTGCCCAAACCATGAAATTCTCAATCCCGGATTAATTGAAAGTTTCTCTGTAACCGTCCATTCGTCCTCAAAGTAAACAGCGGCATCTGCTACATGCTTTCGTTTCTTTTCAGAAGGAAATAGTTCAATATCCTGAAATTTAGCTGATGCAGCAAGAGGAGTAAACTGATGGTAAGTAATATTAACACCAAATCTCACAGTATGCAAAACAGAAGGAAACCATGACCAATCGTTTTTGAAAGTAAAATCACGAATTGTGGATTGAACGGAGAATGATAGCTGGTCCTGAGCTGCCGAGATGCGAGAGTCAAAAGCATTGTAAATGAGGCTAATGTTTGTAAACAGTTTTTCTTTAATTATCTTATTCCACCTAAATGTGAATGTTTCATTGCCCCAAGGCATATCAACACTGAAGGAACCGTCTGGCGAATAGAATCTGAAAACGTCCCTGCCAAAATATCCGCTTAGATAAATGCGATTTTTCTTGTTAATCTTCCAGTTTACTTTCATATTGGCATCGTAAAAGTAATATCCCAGTGGTGATTGCTTATTGAGGTTCAAGAGCCAGTCAATGTATGTCCTGCGTCCAGTAATAAGAAATGAAGCTTTGTCTTTCACTATTGGACCTTCCACTGTGAGGCGAGAAGCTACCAAACCGATCCCCCCGGCAATACTATAACGCTTCAAATTGCCTTCTTTCATTCTAACATCAAGCACTGCGGCAAGCCTGCCTCCATATCTGGCTGGTATACCCCCTTTATAAAGTGTTACATTATGAATAGCATCAGGGTTAAATATTGAAAACATCCCCATGAGGTGTCCACTATTGTAAACCACTGCTTCATCAAGGAGCGTGAGCACCTGGTCCGGTCCCCCTCCCCTAACATACAAACCAGTATTGGCTTCCCCTGCTGACTGAACCCCTGGCATCAACTGAAGGGTTCTAAGAGGGTCTCGTTCCCCAAATAAAACAGGAACTTTCTTCAATCGCTCCGCACTCATCTCAATTTTGCTCATATACACTTCCTTGACATGTTTCTCTTCTGGTTTATTAGCAGTAACAACAACTTCCTTGATAGTTAAAACTTCTGGTGCTAACTCAATGTTTATTTGCCTATTCTTATCAGCACGCACCTTGACAGATTTCTGCCTATATCCCAAATAGCTTGCCGTCAGCGTATAGGTTTTCCCTTTTTCCACTCTTACAGAAAAGTAGCCATACTCATTTGCCATTGTGGATTTGTTAAGTTCCTGAACCACCACAAAAGCACCTATTAAGGGTTCCCCACTCGTAGAATCAGTCACATATCCAGAAATACGAACAAACTCCTGAGCCATAACACCTGTACCCAACAATAGCAACATAATCAATGCAACAGAGCGCATATAGTTTTTAAATATAACGTATCGGAACTGCATATCCCTTATCATCAAGAGACTTTTGTTTAGATAATTGCCATTGTTTACTTTTTGTTCCTGCTCTGCTTAACAATAGCATGTTTTGAACATTCACAACCAAAGCGTATTTTTGAAAACAGAAATAAATGCTAACAGATTATGCGAGGAACAGTAATTACTATGCTATTAATTATAATTTTTCACAGTTGCGATGACCCAGTGCGAAAGAAACTTGTCGGAGCATGGACATTTAATAAGATAACATTTGAATATCAAAATCCATATATATCGGAAAATGTCATAAAATGGGATGTTTGCAGGGAGACAATATATAGATTTGAAGTGTATCCTTCCAGTGGTTCCCTCTACCTAACTGAAGATGGCGAATATCTACTATCTTTAAAGGGATATTTCCTATTCAAGGAACGCTCTGCATTCTGTCCTCCCATTCGTGATTCTGTGGAATTTAAATTCTCTGACCGCGGGATATGGTTTTACGTAGAAAATAACCTTAGCATCCAGCTACGTTCAAAACTACACGAATCATACACATGCTTAATTACAGATTTTGATGGAGAAACAATATCTTTAGACTGCTCTGGAAAAATAGAATTCTCATATCCAATTTTATACTTAGACAGGCGAAAAACAACAGCTAACTCCTTCCAGGCTACGGGAAACAAAATAAATTAGTACATGACTAAGCATTTATTCATAATGCTTTTAACTGCAACTTTATTAAACGGATGCAAATCTTCCGAACGCAAGCTATCGGGCTTATGGGAAGTAAGTTCATTTGCTTTAGATAACAAAGCCCCCTTAGTGATCACAGAAATAAGGAATGATGAACGATGTGGACAGGTAAAAAAACAAATAATTATAACTATCTATAACGCTTACATTGCCTTTTCCAGAGACCAACAATATCATTTGAGCTATAGTTACACGAGTGCAATAGCCATTGAAAATGAAAACGACCTCTGCCGCCCGTATAAAGCTACTTTAAAAAACTCTGTTATTGAAACCGGATTCTGGACTCTTTTGGACAAGAAAACTCTCTACTTGCAACCGATTGACAGAGACCCTTACCAATGCAGTATAATAAAACTAAACTCAAAGCAACTTCATATTGATTGTCCTCGGGAAATTACCTTATCTGTGCCAAAACGTTATGGCTCACGGAAAATAAAAATTTCTTCATTTCAAATTGAAGCTAAAAGAATTGGGAAATAATGTACATGCCTGCAACAGTCAGGATTATATTTATGAACATTCTTCTTATCAGCATTATTGGATGTAAAGACATTACCAAATCTCCCATTGGCTTCTGGAGGGCAGAAGAAGTCCTCATAGATGGCAAATCCAAAATAGTAATCAAAGACAACGCTTACGTTTGCGGAGATGATACTTTTAAATTAGTTCTCTATGCCCCTGAAATAATGAATCTGCTTATTCAGGAAGATGGTAAATACGCTATGTTCCTTAAATTCAAATATCACTACGACTTAAAATATTCAGGCTGTTGGTGGTATTTAGACAATGATGTTTCCATAGTGCGATTTACCGAAGTCGGACTCTGGTCTAAAAAGGACAGAAATACTATCGTTTTGCTTCCAGATAGCGGAAAATCTTTCATTAGCCTTTCTGGAACACCTTATTCATGTGAGATTGTCCAATTGAAAAGAAAGTCTTTACAAGAGCGAACTTTACAGCTAAAGTGCGAACTCAAAGATTGGTATATAGACATCACAGGTGATAGCATCATAGATTACAAGGGACAATATCTTGAGTTGACGGCTGTTTCTGCTGATTAATTCGCCACCATGCATTGACAAAACATTACGTATTCGCTTAAAATAACTATCTTAACCATTTCAACACAGGATATATCTTTCCTGTGGAAAGTTATTGATAACCAAGCCTTCTTTCTCGTTTTGAATTTGTAAATGTATTTTTCATGTAAATTTACACCCAATCTCCTCATTTAATCCTGTCTCTTATACAC